>JAKDLE010000502.1 GCA_030453005.1 Pseudonocardia sp.
GCGAGCGCGGCGTCGAGATCGGTGCGCCAGACGTTGCGGCCGTCGACGACCCCGGCCAGCACCGTCTTGTCCCGGAGCCCGCCCAACGAGGCCGCAGCGGTGAGGTCGTCGGCCCCGGCGACGAGATCGAGCCCGATGGCCTCGACCGGGCTCTCCGCGAGCACCGGCAGCGCCGCGCCGAGGCTGCCGTAGTAGCAGGTGACGAGCAGCTGCGGCCGGTCGACCTCAGCACCCAGCGCCCGGTAGGCCCGGCGCAGGCTGTACAGCTCCGGGGGCGTGCGGTCGGCGGCGAACGCGGGCTCGTCGAGCTGCACCCACTCCGCGCCGGCCCGGGCCAGCTCGCTCAGCAGCTGCCGGTACACCTCGATCAGCGGTTCCAGCAGGTCGAGCGTCGAGAAGCCTGCCGGAGCCTCCTGCCGCGGCTTGGACAGCAGCAGGAACGTCACCGGCCCCAGCAGTACCGGCCGGGTGCCGACCCCGACGCCCTGCGCCTCGACGAACTCCTCGACCGGCTTGCGGTCGGCGAGTCGCAGCGCGGTGTCGGGGCCCAGCTCCGGCACCAGGTAGTGGTAGTTCGTGTCGAAGAACTTCGTCAGCTCCAGTGCGGGCACGTCGCCGTGGCCGCGGGCCATCGCGAACAGCGAATCGAGGTCGTCGAGCTCCTGTCCGTCACGACCCAACCCGGCGAAGCGCGCGGGGACCGCGCCGACCGTGCGCGCGGCGTCGAGCACGTGGTCGTAGAGGGAGAACGTGTTGCCGGGGACACCGTCCAGCCCGGCGTCGCGCAGCCCGGTCCAGGTGTCGCGGCGCAGCCCGGCCGCCACCTCGCGCAGAGCCACCTGGTCCACCGTGCCCGCCCAGTACCCCTCGACGGCCTTCTTGAGCTCCCGGTCCGGCCCGATGCGCGGGTATCCCAGCACGGTCGTGCCCAGCTCGGATCGTGTGTCCACTTGCTCTCCTCGCGAGCGAGTCCGAGGACCCACCGGTGGGAGCAGGCGAGGGGATCGGGGGCCCGCGTCGCCACGGCACCCGTCCATCCGCTCGGTCCTCCCACGGGACCGGTGGATCCACGCGCACCGGTGGTGCGCGCACCGGTGGCAGGTCTTCGGACTCACGGGCACGCACCGGGGTGCACCTACTGGCCGTCGCTTCCCGGGATCGCTCCCCGGCGCTTCGTTGACGGCGGTCGTTCCCGCTCACCGCTGCGGGGCAGTCCCGGAATCACACCGGGTTCCCTCTTGCCTCGCACCACCTCGAGGGGCGGTGCGAACCACCAGCACGACCGACTCTAGCCGCCGGACCGCCCGAGCGGGCACCACGGTCGACCCGTCGGCGGCAGGCGGTGGTCCGCCGCGGGTCATCCCGACCCGCGGGTATCAGCTCGGCGACGCCGGGACCGTCGAGCTCGCCCGGCGCGACGGGCCTACCGAGACGGCGAGGAGCAGCGAGGAACTCGGCCGAACTCATCTGTCGGCGGCGCCTCGGTCATCTCACACCTCCTAAGCTCGGTCCCGTGACGGTGCTGCGATCGATCGTGCTGTTCCTGCTCGCCGCGGTCGCCGAGATCGGCGGGGCCTGGTTGATCTGGCAGGGTGTCCGGGAACACCGGGGGTGGTTATGGATCGGGGCGGGCGTCGTCGCGCTCGGCCTCTACGGGTTCGTGGCGACCCTGCAGCCGGACGCGAACTTCGGGCGCATCCTGGCCGCCTACGGCGGGGTCTTCGTCGCCGGATCGCTGGCCTGGGGCATGGCCCTGGACGGGTTCCGCCCCGATCGCTACGACGTGACCGGCGCACTCATCTGCCTGCTCGGCGTCGCGGTGATCATGTACGCCCCCCGGGTCGGGTGAGCGACCGGACTGGGGTGCTCACGCACCCGGCCCCCGCGCCCGGCCCGCGGCCCGACCAGCTCCAGGCGTAGGACGGGTCCTCGCACGCCAGGCCGCCCTCGCCGAGCTCCAGGGGCCGGAACGTGTCGACCATGCCGGCGAGCTCGTCGAACCGCTCCGCCCCCAGCGACCGCTCGACGGCGCCGGGCTGCGGCCCGTGGCTGTGCCCGCCCGGGTGCAGCGACACCGAGCCCTGCGCGATTCCCGAACCCCGGCGCGCCTCGTAGTCGCCGCCGCAGTAGAACATCACCTCGTCGGAGTCCACGTTGGAGTGGTAGTAGGGCACCGGCACGGCGAGCGGGTGGTAGTCGACCTTGCGCGGCACGAAGGCGCAGATCACGAAGCTCGGACCCTCGAACACCTGGTGCACCGGCGGCGGCTGGTGCACCCGACCGGTGATCGGCTCGAAGTCGGCCACGTCGAAGACGAACGGATAGAGGCAGCCGTCCCACCCGACGACGTCGAACGGGTGCGTCGGGACGACGTAGCGGGTCCCGGTGACGCCGCGTGCCCCGCGGTGCTTCACCAGCACCTCGACGTCGGTGCCCTCGACGAGCAGCGGGTCGGCCGGGGCGTGCAGGTCGCGCTCGCAGTACGGGGCGTGCTCGAGGAGCTGGCCGTAGCGCGACAGGTAGCGCTTCGGCGGCGCGACGTGCCCGCTCGCCTCGATCGCGTAGACGCGCAGCGGCTCGTCGCCGGTGGGTACCCAGCGGTGCGTCGTGGCCCGGGGGATCACCACGAAGTGCCCCTGCCGTGCCTGGAGCACACCGAACACCGTCTCCACGGACGCCGAGCCCGACTCGACGTAGACGCACTCGTCGCCGACCGCGTTGCGGTAGAGCGGTGACGCCTCCCCCGCCACGGCGTAGGAGATGCGGACGTCGGCGTTGCCCAGCACCAGACGCCTGCCGGTCACCGCGTCGTGGCTCTTCCACTCCTGTCCGGAGAACAGCGCGGGCAGCCGCAGGTGGCGTGGGAGCAGCGGCCGGTTCTCGGTGAGCGTCGCGTCCGGCGGATCCCAGGGCGTCGCGTCCACGACGGCCGATGGCAGGCCGCGGTGGTAGAGCAGGGAGGAGTCCGAGGAGAACCCCTCCTCCCCCATCAGCTCCTCGCGGTAGAGGCTCCCGTCGGGCGCGCGGTGCTGCGTGTGCCGTTTCGGGGGAACCTCACCGGATCTCCTGTAGTACGCCATCGGGGGACTCCTCCCGGGGTCGGTCGGCGTGGCCTGCGGCGCGGTCGAGCGCGGCGCGCAGCGCGTCGGTGCTGGGGTCGGTCAGGACGGCGGCGACGTGGGCGTCGGGGCGCACGACCCACACCTCGCCGGGCCGGGCGTCGAGCGCGGCGGCGAGCATCCCGGCGGGGTCGACGACGGCCAGGTCGAGCACCCGGACCGGTGACGGCACCGAGGCGACGGCCGCGTGCACCACGTCGGCGTCGGCGCCCGCGGCGACCAGCAGGAGCAGGCCGTCGCGGGCCAGGCCGCGGACGCGCCCGCCCGTCACCGCGGCGTCGGGCAGCAGCACCCCCGGCCCCGCCGCGGGCGCCCTGCCGCGGGGCGGACGGCTCGCGGGGGGCCGCGCCGGGC
>JAKDLE010000503.1 GCA_030453005.1 Pseudonocardia sp.
CGATCCGCTCGTTCGAGACGCACCGGCCGATGTGGCGGGCCTCGATCGACGCGCTGCTGCAGGCCGAGCACGCCCCGCGGCTGCGCGAGCAGCTGAGCGAGGGACAGCAGGAGGGCCGCCGGGGCATCGCCGCGCAGCTGCTCGGCGTCGAGGAGGACGGTGTCTCCGCGGAGGCCGCGCGGACGCTGGGCTCGGTGCAGTCGGCCCTCATCTCCGGGCTGATGATGCAGCACCTGCTCGATCCGGAGACGGGCCCGAGCGGCGCGGACGTGGTGGCCGGTCTACGCGCACTGGCCGCGCTGCTGGGGCCCAAGCAGAATCAGCCGACCAGCGTATCCGCCCCATAGCACGTCCAGTCCGCAGGCGAACCATGGGCTGCCCCGACTCCGTCGGGCATGGATGGAACTGCCGGTGGAATTGTCGATGGTACGATTGCCTCCATGGAGACAACCATAGATTCGGGCGGGCGCGTCGTGGTACCCAAGGCGTTTCGCGAGCGGCTCGGGCTCGCCGCCGGTACGCGGGTGGAGATCTCCGAGGGAGACGGGGTGATCACGATCGCCCGCGCGCGCGTCGAGACCAGGCTGGAGGAGCGTGACGGCGTGCTGGTCGCCGTCACCGACCTCCCCGTCGACGCGCGGGTCGATGCGGAGGCGACGCGCGACGTGCTCGAGGCCGTGCGGGAGCGGCGCGCGTGATCGCGATAGACACCAGCGTGGCCGTTCCCGCGCTGTCGGCAGGCCATCCCGACCATGCTGCGGCGCACGCGCTCGTCGCGGCCGAGCGGCCGTGGCTCCCCGCGCACGCAGCGATCGAGACCTACGCGGTGCTCACCCGGCTGCCTGCTCCAGCCGGTGTGCCTGTAGGGCACGCGGCCCAGCTGGTGGTCCGCAACTTCGACGGCCGGATCCTGCACCTGCCGGAGGGCGAGCTGTGCCCGCTCATCGAGCAGCTGGCGGCGGCCGGGATCAGCGGCGGGGCCACCTACGACGCCCTGATCGCCGCAACGGCGCGAGCTGCGGACGCCACCCTGGTGACCGGCGACCGGCGGGCGGCGCCCACCTACGCCAAGATCGGTGCCGCTGTCCGCCTGATCAACCGGTCGTGAGACGCGTCCGTCTGTCGCCGACCTCGCGGTGCAGCACGAATCGTCGCCTTCACCGGGCAGATAGCTGCTGAGGCGGCAGACCGGCTCACGCCTGGATGCCGACGACCTCAGGAGGCCTCGTAGTCGGCGGCGTCGAAGTGGGCCGTCCGCTTCCGGTACTCGCGCATCAGGCCGGGCCAGTTGTTGACTACCCGGCCGCTCTCCGCGCGGTACCAGCTCGCACACCCGGTCCAGACGCTCTCACCGAGCCGCTGCTGGATCTCGGTGTCGAACCCCGTCGCCACGTCGGGGCGCACGGTCAGGGTGCCGCCCCCCGCGGCCAGCCACTCGATCGCCTGGCGCACGTAGGCGATCTGGCTCTCCAGCATGTGCACGATGGACCCCGAGCCGACGTTCGTGTTCGGGCCGTAGAGCAGGAACAGGTTCGGGAAGCCGGGCACCGTGATCCCGAGATGGGCCCGGGCACCGTCGCGCCACTGCTCCGAGAGCTCGACGCCGCCCGGGCCGAAGATCTTCATCGGGGCGAGGAACTCGGTGGCGGCGAACCCGGTGCCGAGGATGATCACATCCGCCGGGTGCTCGGTAACGTCGGCGGCCCGTACCCCGGTGGGCGTGACGGCGGAGATGGCGTCGGTGACGACGTCGACGTGCGGGCGGGCGAGCGCGGGGAACCAGTCGGAGGAGATGCCGACCCGCTTGCAGCCGACCGGGTAGTCCGGCTGCAGCCGGGCGCGCAGGTCGGCGTCGGGGACCTGGCGACGCACCATCGCGTTGTGGGCCCACCGGAACGGCGCGGTCAGCGCGGGGAACCGCGTGAAGCCCAGCGTCCCGGTCTCGAAGAACAGCGTCCAGAACCCGCGGGCGGGCAGCCGGCCTGCCGGGACCGCGCGCAGCAGGGCGTGGGTCAGCGGGCCGTAGCGGCGGTCCGGCTTGGGGATGAGGTAGGGCGCCGAGCGCTGGAACACCGTCAGGGCCGCCACCTTCTCGACGATCGCGGGCACGAACTGGATCGCGCTCGCCCCGGTGCCGATCACGGCGACCCGCCGTCCGGTGAGGTCGACGTCGTGGTCCCATCGCGCGGAGTGGAACACCGGACCCGTGAACGACTCCAGGCCGGGGAGCCGCGGCGTCGCCGGGCGGGAGAGCTGCCCGCACGCCGGGACGAACACATCGGTCTCCAGCGAGCTGCCGTCGGCGAGGTCGAGGTGCCACACGGCGTGGGCGTCGTCCCAGCGGGCCTCGGTCACCTCGGCGTTGAAGCGTGGCGCCAGGTCGTGCTCCCGCGCGACCCGCTGCAGATAGCGCAGGATGTCGGCCTGTGGCGCGAACCGGCGGGTCCACTCGTGGCCGGGGGCGAAGGAGAACGAGTAGAGGTGCGAGGGCACGTCGCACGCCGCGCCCGGGTAGGTGTTGTCGCGCCAGACGCCGCCGAGGCCGTCGGCACGGTCGAGGATCGTCACGTCCGCGACGCCGGAACCACGCATGACGGCGCCCAGCCCGATCCCGCCGAAGCCGGCTCCGACGACGGTCACGCGCGGCCGTCCGCCCCGTCCGGCCACGTGCCTGCGCACGGCGGCGCCGAGCCCGGCCACCGCGGCGTCGGCCTCGGCGAGCAGGCCTGCGAAGACGGGGAACGCGTGCCACATGCCCTCGACGCGGGAGTAGGTGACGTCGACGCCTGCGGCGCGGGCCCGCTCCACGAGGACGTCGGAGTCGCCGACGAGCACCTCGTCCGCGCCGGAGACGACGTGCAGCGGCGGGAACCCGGCGAGATCGGCCTGCAGGGGTCGCAGCTCGGCGGCGTCCGCCCCCGCGCGGTACTCCTCGGCGGCGCGCCCGAGCCAGCCCGGGTGGAGCATCGCGTCGCGGGTGGCGTTGGCGGTGACCCACGGGGAGGTCAGGTCGAGGTCGAGCCAGGGCGAGATCAGACCGATCGAGCCGGGTACCTCCTCTCCGGCCGCGCGCAGCCGTAGCACCAGGGCCATCGCGAGGCCGCCGCCCGCGGAGTCGCCGAGCACCGCGATGCGGTATGCCTCGTGCCCCGCCGCCCGCAGCGCCCGGTAGGCGGCGAGCGCGTCGTCCACGGCGGCGGGGAAGGGGTGTTCGGGCGCGCGTCGGTAGTCCGGCACGTGCACCGGAGCGGCGCAGGCCCGGCTCACGTGGGCGGTCAGCGCGCGGTGCGAGGCGTGCGAACCGGTCTGGTAGCCGCCGCCGTGCAGGTACAGCACCTGGTGTGGCCCGACGGCGCCGCGAGCGGCCACCCGCTCGGTGGACACGCCGCCCAGCGTCGTCGTGGTGCGTCGGGTGCCCGCGGGGACCGGCACGACGTACCCGGTGAGGTCCAGGAGCCGTCGCCGGA
>JAKDLE010000504.1 GCA_030453005.1 Pseudonocardia sp.
CGGCACCGCCGGGGTGCGGTCCGCGGCGGGGTGGCGGGCGGCCAGCGCCTCGGGCGTGCGCAGCTCCATCAGCTCGCGCACCCGCACGCGCAGCCCGTCCTCGTGGGCCGCGCGGAGCACCCGGACCGCGGTGATGGAGTCGCCGCCGAGGGCGAAGAAGTCGTCCTCGGGCCCGACCTCGGGCAGGTCGAGAGCGTCGGCGAGCCGTCGGCACCACTGCCGCTCGGCCTCGTCGCGCGGCGCCCGGCCGCCGCTGGGCCCGATCAGCGGCGCGGGCAGCGCCCCGCGGTCGAGCTTGCCGTTCGGGGTCATCGGCAGACCGCCGGGCAGCGGTACCAGCACGGTGGGGACCATGTGGGCGGGCAGCGCGTCGGCGAGCCGGGCCCGCACCCGGGCCGGCTCGGCGGCCGTCGCGTCGAGCACGACGTAGCCGACCAGCAGCCGCCGGCCGGGGTGGTCCTCGCGGACCACGACCGCGGCCTGGGTGACGCCCGGCTGCGCGAGCAGCGCGGTCTCCACCTCCCCCGGCTCGATCCGGTGACCGCGCAGCTTCACCTGCTGATCGGCGCGGCCGAGGAAGTCGAGGGCCCCGTCGGGACGCCAGCGGGCCCGGTCGCCGGTGCGGTACATCCGGGCGCCGTCCGCCGCGAAGAGGTCGGCGACGAACCGGGAGGCGGTGAGCGCGTGGCGGCCCCGGTAGCCCCGGGCCAGCCCGCGGCCGGCGATGTACAGCTCGCCGACCTCGCCCACCCCGACCGGGCGCAGCATCTCGTCGAGCACGTAGGTGTGGGTGTTCGGGTCGGGCCGGCCGATCGGTGCCGGCCCGGACCAGTCGGCGTCGGCGGTCCACAGCGTGGAGTTCACCGTCGCCTCGGTCAGGCCGTAGGCGGTGACCACCTGCAGCGGACCGGTCCACCGCCGGATCACCTCAGGCGGCACCGTCTCGGTGCCGACCACCAGGACCGCGCCCACCGGCAGCCGCGCCTGCTCCGGCAGCGCGGCGACCAGCGACGGCGGCAGGATCATGTGCGTCACCCGGTGCGCGACCAGGTAGTCGGTCAGCTCGGGGCCGGCCACCCGGCGGTGCGTCGGCACCAGCACGACGGTCCCGCCGACGCACAGCGACATGGTCAGGTCCCACACCGCCACGTCGAACCCGATCGAGGCGAACTGCGCCACGGTGCTGTCCGCGTCGACGCCCAGCCGGTCCACGGCCGTCGCGACCAGGCTGCCGATGCCCTCGTGGGTGAGCACCGCGCCCTTGGGACGGCCGGTCGAACCGGAGGTGTAGATGAGGTAGGCGGCCCGGTCGAGCCCGATCGGCCCGCCCACCTCCGCGTCGTCGAGGTCGTCACCGCGCGCGCCGGCCAGCTCCGCCGCTGTCGCCGGGGCGTCCACCACGATCGCGGCGGTGCCCGGCGGCAGCTCGCCGGCCAGCTCGGAGGTGGTGAGCACCAGCTCGGCGCCGGAGTCACCGAGCAGATAGGCGATGCGCTCGGCCGGGTGGTCGAGATCGAGCGGGAGGAACACGGCCCCCGCCTTGAGCACTGCGAGCACCGACGCCACCAGCTCGGGTGTGCGCGGCAGGGCGAGGCCGACGACGTCCTCGGCACCGACCCCGCGGGCGCGGAGCAGCCGGGCCATCCGGTTGGCACGCTCGTTGAGCTCGCGGTAGCTCACCGAGTCGTCCTCGCAGATGACGGCGGTCGCCGTCGGGCGCTCGGCGGCGCGGGCCTCGAACAGGCGGGGCCACGGCCGCTCCTCGACCACCCGCACGGGGCTGCGGGCCCACGGCGTCAGCTCGTCGATGCTCGCAAGCTCGGTCACGGCTTGGCGTCCAGCCTCTGCAGCTCGGGAACGACCTGGTCGATGGCGTAGGGGATGCTCAGCACGGTGTTGAAGGTGATCGCGGCGCCCGGGAACGGCGGCGCGGTGTAGTCGAAGTAGGCCACGCGCCCGTCGCGGACCACGTCCAGCCGGTTGTAGATCGGGTCGTCGCGCAGGATCTGCAGGGTGTCCGGGTCCGAGGTCCAGGCCAGCCGGTCGACGTCGAGCAAGGTGAACTCCTCGGCGCTGATGGTCGCGAGGTTGTTCTGCACCCGCGGGGCCAGCCACTCCGGCTCGGTCTGGAAGCCGAGGTCGGCGAAGAAGCGGGCCTTCGGGTCCTGCGGTGAGAACACCCCGTAGGTGCCGCTCTCCGCAGTGGCCATCACCAGCATCGTCTGCTCGGCCCACTGCGGGTTGGCGGTGCGGACCGCGGCGATCTGCTGCTCCACGTCGGCGATCAGGTCCCTGGCCTGCTGCTCGCGGCCCAGCGCCTGCCCGGTGGTCAGGGTCATGTCCTGCCACGGGGCGCCGAAGGGGTCGTACTGGGCCGAGTGCGCGACGGTGGGCGCGATCGCGGAGAGCTTGTCGTACTCGGACTGCTCGAGTCCCTCGTACAGGGCCAGGATCAGGTCGGGCGCCAGCGCGGCCACCTTCTCCAGGTTGATCTCCCCCGCGTTCGCGACGATCTCCGGGGTCGGCCCCGTCGCCGCCTCGGCGGCCCAGGGGAAGATCGCGCCGGGCTGCTCGTTGAACCACTCCGTGGTGCCGACCGGCTGCACACCGAGCGCGAGCACGGCATCCTGGTCGCTCCAGCCGATGGTGACCACGCGCTGGGGCGGAGCGCCGATGGTGGTGGACCCGAGGGCGTGGTCGATGGTGACCGGCATCCCGGTGCCCGGCTGCGGGGCCTGCGCAGGGTCCGCCGGCGACTCCGCCGGTGCGCCGCAGGCCGAGACGGTGAGGGCCAGCGCGGCGCCGGCGAGCAGCCACCGGCGTCGGACGGGTCGGGACAGGAAGGTGCTCATCGTGCTCCTCGGGGAACGGGCTGGGCGTGACGTGGACGGGTTCGACGGCCGGACGGGTGTCACCGGTGCGGACCGGGGTGTGCGGGTGCCTGCCGCAGGCGGAGCGGGGGGAGGTCGGGCCGGTGCTGCTCGACGTGGTCCGGGCACTGCTGGAACATCCGTGACTCCCTCTCCGTCGAGCTCTCCGTCGAGCGACTGGATCACCCTCGCCTAAGGTTAGCCTAGCTTCAATAGACCGTTCGGGGCGAGCGAGCGAGCGCGGCGGTCATGACCTGGCGGCGGCTCGGATCGGGGAGCGCAGCGACGCCTGCTCTCCGTGATGAGCAAGGGAGGCTAATCTGATCGCGTCCGGGTGAGTTGTGACGTATATCCTGTTGCGACCGACCGCGGACTCGTGCTGCTGCACCGCGTTCCGCGGAACGCACGGGCAGGTCGGCGCGCGCACCTGCCGACGCCGCGCGCACCGTCGAGCGTGCGCGTGGGGGACGAGGGTGCGCGTGGGGAGACCGCCGGCTGCGGGGGTTTGCCGCCGGCTGCCCGCCCCCGCGGCCCACGCCCGCGACCCCAACATGGCCCGGTTCGTGCGCCGACGGTCTCGCGCGCCCCCGGGGCCG
>JAKDLE010000028.1 GCA_030453005.1 Pseudonocardia sp.
TACCGCCGGATCTGGCCGGAAACGCTCCCGAACCGGTGATCATGGCGCTGGCCAGTAGATTCGCTCGCAAGCTCGCACATCGGCCCCTCCCTCCCAGAAACGCCGCGACCGCCCCGCCGAGCAGCGCCAGCGCCGCGCCGCCGACGTGCCGCCACAAGGCAGGCAGGTCGCGGGTGGTAGACCACCGGGTCCGGCGGCAGGCCGTAGACCTCCGGCTCGTCGAGCAGCAGGAAGAACGCGCCGTCGCCACCGATGCCGTCCTTCGGGTCGTGGCCGTAGAGTTGCCGCCGTCCAGAGTGAAGACCTCGTCACCGTCAAGCACATCGCGGCCCGTACGAGTCGCAGCTACGAGAGCGTGCGGCTACTGGCCGCCAGCCAGCGCGGGCCAGGAGGCTTCCCGGCGCCGATGGCCTCCGGGAGCTGGCAGCTATACAGCTGGGTGCAGGTGTCGCGCTGGTTCGCCACTGCGATGGGCTTCGCCGACGAGGTCTCCGCCTACGACCGGACGATCGCCGCCGCCGACCACCTGGTGCGGGCCCGGGCGATTCTCGCGGAAGCCGCCGACGCCGCGCTGCTGACGCGGTTGGTCGCCTGAGTGATGCACATGCCACGAACCCGCGAGCAGCTCGCCCAGCTTCCACTCCAGCACGGCGCGGCTCCTTCCTCATCAGACCGGCTCGTCGTCGGCGGTGCCGGCCGGCTGGCTTCCGATCTATGGCCGCACGCAGCCTGCACGTCCGGGGCGCGGGCGGTCCGAGCTGCATCCAGCGCTGGGCGCCGGCAGCCTGTTCTGGGGCTGCGATGCTGATGGCCGCGCGTCGACGCTCAGGCGTGTACTCTCGTGCACCATGGGTACACACAGCCTCCGCGAACTACGCAGCAGCCTCGGCGCCGTCGTCCGTGAGGTCGCCTACGGCGGGCACGAGGCGATCGTCACCGATAACGGCCGGGAGATCGCGGTCATCATCAGCCTCGAGGATTACGAGCGTCTCCACGAGCACGCCGACGTCGCCGACGCCCTGCGGTTGCGAGAGTTGCGTGAGGTCGACTACCGGAGGATGTCGCTCGAGGAGATGCTCACGGCGCTCGGCGTGTCCATTGACGAGCTCGACCAGCTCGCCGGATGAGGATCGAGTTCCACCCGGACGTGTACAAACAGCTCCAACAGTTGCCGCGCCCGGTGTTCGCGGCGGCGCTGCGGTCGGTTGTCGGGCTGGCTCACGACCCGCGTCCGGCCGGAGTGCGGAAGCTGGTGGGCGACCGGAGCGCCTGGCGGCTGCGAATCGGCGAGTACCGCATCGTCTACGAGATCGACGACGCGGCCCGGACGATCACCGTCATGCAGGTCCGGCACCGCCGCGACGTGTACCGCTGAGCGGAGCTTGCCGGAGCGAACATCGTTACATGAGTGCACCGCCTGCCGTGCCGAGAAGTCGGTGGCGACCCGCGGTCACTCCTTGCCGCGGCCGGTCGCGAGCACCGCGACGTGGTCCTCCCGCAGATGGCTGATCGCACCCATGCGGGTCGGGTGCCCGCGGGAAGCGAGCGGAAACGGCCTTCGTCAGCCCGCGCGCCACTCCCAGAACGTCGGCCCGACGGGCTCGACGAAGTCTCGGCGCGCGATGAGGTAGCCCTCCTCGTTCACCGTGATCGACAGCTGTGGGAGCGGGCGGGACGCTGGGCCGAACACCACGCGGGCGCCCTCGTTCATCGCGAACGCCGAATAGTGGCACGCGCAGATGCTGATGTTGTTCTGCGTGTCGTAGAGCGACGCCGGGCAGCCGAGGTGGGTGCAGATCTTCGAGAACGCGTAGTACTGCCCGTAGTGGAAGTCCTCCTGGCCGGGCCGGTGCGTGATCGCGGTGCCCGGCCGGAACCGGATGAGCATCACGGGCGAGTCGGAGGCCCGCTCGGCCGCGAGCAGGAGCTCTTTGTCCCCGCGGTCGGACTCGCGGAACGGGTACACCGTCATCATCGACCCCGGCACGATGTCCTCCGGCCGCACCCGCACGATCTCCCCGAGCACCCCGGTGTCGATGCGCAGGTAGACGGTCTCCTCGTTGAACGACTTCCATCCGGTGACCCACAGCGCGGCGTTGTCGCCGCCCTGCCACGGGTCGCGGACGAACGGGCCGATCGCGAGCGTGCCCGCGGTGACGCCGAAGATCGCGCCCGCGCCGAGCAGCACGCGCCGCAGCAGCTTCCGGCGGCCCAGCCCGGTGTCCTCGCCCGCCTCCGCGAACCGGGCCGTCGCGGTGACGCGCTGCACCTCACTCGCCGGGCCGTCGTGGCGCTGCTGCACGGCGACCTCGTCCGGGTAGAAGTTCTTCTGGTAGGCGATCACGCCGATCGACAGCGCCAGAACCGAGAAGCCGAAGGTGAACCCGAGCAGGGGCGTGTACCAGGAGTACCGGACGTAACCGTCCTGGCCGGGCACGACGTAGCGGTCGGGCCAGAGGATGTAGACGAGCACGAACGCGAGCGCGAGCAGGCCGGACACGACGAACCACGCCGCGACCGCGCGCTCGGCCCGCTTCTCGGGCTTCGTCCCGCGGGTCGGCCAGTTGTCGGTCTTCGACGCGATGGCGACGTCGTCGAGCTCGCCGCCGAGCTCGACGAGCTGCTCGCGGCTCATCTCCCGCAGCTCCCGGTCACTGGGCTCGCTCACGGGTCCTCCTCGCCGGCGCTCGTCGGCCACGTTCGCGGAGCTGCTGTGTCTGATGGTGAGCTCGCAAGCTCGCTCACGATCGCGCTCCGATCCACGCGGTCAGGACGACCAGGGCGACCAGGCCCACCAGCCACGCGACCGCGCCCTCCGCGGTCGGCCCGACCTCTCCGAGGCTGTAGCCGCCGGGGGTGTTGCGCTCGCCGCGCACCGCGAGGACGTAGGCGATGATGTCCTCCTTCTCCTCCTGAGCGAGCATGCGGTCGCCGAACCGCGGCATCGCCTGCGGGCCGCTCAGCATCGCGGTGTAGATCTGCTCCGGGGTCGCGGCCCGGAGGTTGGGCGCGTACTTCCCGTTCAGCAGGGCGCCACCGCGGCCGGTGTAGCTGTGGCACGAGGCGCAGTTGAGCCGGAACAGCTCCGCGCCGCGCGCGACGCCGTCGCCGACCAGCTCGGCGCCGCTCTGCTCGGGCCGGTCGGGCCCGCCCCCGTGCGCCGCGACGAAGGCGCCGAGCGCGCGCAGGTTCTGCCGACCCTGCGGGGTGGCGGGGTCGAAGACCGGGAGCGGCGGCTTGCGCAGAGCCTGGGCCTCCTGCCGGGCCAGCGGCATCCGGCCGGTGGAGACCTGGAAGTAGACCGCCGCGTCGCCGACGCCGATCAGGCTCACCCCGCGGTCCGGCACGCCCTGCAGGTTCGCGCCGTGGCAGGCGATGCAGTTGTTGCTGTAGAGTTCCTGCCCCTTGGCGAGCAGCGCGGCGTCGCCCTGCGCGGTGGCGACCTGCGGCTGCGGCGCGAACAGCGCGTAGAGGCTCCCCGCCGCGAGCAGCGCCATCGCCAGCGCCAGCATTCGGATATGCCGGCGCCCCGGCCGGCGCATCGGCGATCGACGGAGGAAGGCGAGCACCCGGACCACATGCCCAGCCGCGGCCGGGATCAAACATTCCCGGGTCGCCGCGTGGGTTTGAGCGACGGTGGCCTCGGGAAGTAATGGGGGTCGTCGCCCGGCCGGAGGAGTAGCGCATGCCGTTCCGCAGCGTGTTCGACCAGATCTTCACCATCTGGACCGCGATCGCGGGCGGGGTGTTCGTGCTCGTGACGGCGGTCCTGCTGTTCGCGGTGGTCCGCAACCGGGCGACGAAGCGGGAGCACCTGCCGTTCGCCGCCTCCGAGAACCACAAGGTGGAGTTCGGCTACGTCGTCGTTCTCGGGCTCATCGTCGCGGGACTGGTCACCGGCAGCTTCCTGGCGATCTCCCGGCTGCACTCCGGCGAGGGTCTCGCCGAGGAGGCGATGGCCGGGCCATCCACCCGCATCGACGTCACCGCGTTCCGGTGGTGCTGGGAGTTCGCCTACGCCGAGGCGCCGGTGACCGTGACCGGCACGTGCACGTCGGACGACTCCCCGGTCGTCGTGGTGCCGACGGACCGGCCGGTCGAGTTCGCGCTGACCTCCTCCGACGTGGTGCACTCCTTCTGGATACCGGACTGGGCCGCCAAGATGGACGCCTACCCGGACGACGTCAACGAGCTGCGCATGGTCTTCCCCGAGGAGGGCATGTGGCGGGGCTTGTGCTCCGAGTTCTGCGGCACCCACCACGTCACCATGGACTTCTACGTGCGCGCGGTCTCCCCGGCCGAGTACGAGCAGTACCTCGCGGCCGCAAGCGTGGCCGCATGACGAGGACCGCCGGGATCCCCACGCCGGTCGAGCCCGGTCGCGGTGGGGAGCCGGGCCTGCTCGCCGGCTGGCTCACCAGTACCGACCACAAGCGGATCGGACTGCTCACCCTCGGCACGTCGCTCGTCATGATGCTGATCGCAGGCGGGCTCGCCATGGTGATGCGTGCGCAGCTCGCCCAGCCCGAGCTCGAGGTGCTCACGAACGACCGGTACAACCAGTTCTTCACGATGCACGGCTCCATGATGATCTACCTGGTCATGACGCCGTTCGCGATCGGGGCCGGGCTGTACCTCGTGCCGCTCCAGATCGGCGCGCCGAACGTCGCCGCGCCGCGGACCACGATGACGGGCTACTGGCTGTACCTCGTCGGCGGGTTGATCATCCTGTCGGGCTTCTTCACGACGTCCGGGGCGGCCGACCACGGCTGGTACTCCTACCCGCCGCTGGCCAGCAGCCGCTACACCCCCGGCGCCGGAGTGAGCCTGTGGATCATCGGGGTGGGGCTGGTCGCGCTGGGCCTGCTCCTGATGGCGGCCACGGTGCTGTGGACGGCGCTGCTCAAGCGTGCCGAGGGCATGACGATGCTGCGGATGCCGGTGTTCAGCTGGTCGATCGTGGCGACGAACCTGATGGTCATCGGTGCGTTCCCGACGCTGCTCGTCGCGGTGGGGATACTGGCGTTCGGCCGGGTCAACCCGGACATCTTCACCGACAACGTCTGGAACATCGGCTACCAGCACCTGTTCTGGTTCTTCGGTCATCCCGTCGTGTACGTGATGTTCTTCCCGTTCGTCGGGGCCGTGGCCGAGGTGCTGGCGACGTTCGCGCGGCGGCGGTTCTTCGGCTACAAGTTCTTCGTCGGCTCGCAGCTGCTGTTCGCGGCGCTGTCGATGAGCGTGTGGGGCCACCACATGTTCACCACGAACGAGTCCTCGGACTACTACTACTCGCTGATGTCGATCGCGTTGATCATTCCGGCCGGCATCGAGTACTTCGACATGCTCGCCACCGTGGTCGGCGGGCGGCTGCGGTTCACCGCGCCCATGTTGTTCGCGCTGGCGTTCATCCCGCAGTTCCTCATCGGCGGCCTCACCGGAATCATGACCGCGACCCCGGCGATCGACTACCAGATCACCGACAGCTACTTCATCGTCGCCCACTGGCACTACACCCTGGCCGCAGGCAGCCTCTTCGGGCTCTTCGCCGCGGTCTACTTCTGGTGGCCCAAGGCCAGCGGCCGGATGCTGCGTGAGGGCCTGGGCAAGGTGCACTTCTGGCTGTGGGTGATCGGGACGAACGTGACGTTCCTGCCGATGTTCTGGCTCGGTATGGAGGGCATGCCGCGGCGCATCCCCTCCTACCTGCCGGAGGACGGGTTCGGCACCGGTAACCTCATCGCCACCATCGGCGCCGGCCTGCTGGCGCTGGGCGGGCTGGTGTTCATCACGAACGTGGTGATCTCGTTCCTGCGCCCGCGGTGGGCCCCGCCGGACCCCTGGGGCGGGCACACGTGTGAGTGGGCCACCTCCTGCCCGCCGCCGCGGCACAACTTCGACGCGCGCCACCCGGTCCCGCCGGTGCGCAGCTACGCCCCGCTGCTCGACCTGCGCGAAGAGAAGGAGCGGCAGGCGAAGGCGGGTGCCGGATGAGGTCGCACATGGTCGTCGGCGGCTGGGCGGCGGGCCTGACCGTGCTCGCCATCGTCCTGGCCGTCCCGTTCGACCCCGGGGAGTACGCGACCGGGCCCCTGCCGTACCTCATGTACCTCGGCGCGGCGGGCGTCGTCGCGGCGTTCGGGGTGGCCGTCCTCCTCACGCGGCGGGCAGGCCGCGCGGGGGTGCAGCAGCGGCAGCCGATGCGCGCGACCACCGCCGTCCACCTCGCGCTCGCGATGGGATTCGGGCTGCTCGGCCTGGTGTACGGCTGGTACTGGAGCGTGCTCGCGGCCTACCCGTTGGGCGCGGCGATCTGGACGCTGCGCGGCGAGCGGCTGCCCGCAGGCACGGATCCCTGGCCGGTCGCGTCCGACGAGGCCGCGCCTGCCGGGCCGCCGGGCTTCGTGTACCGCGGCTCGTCGGTCGGCACGACGACGCCGGTGCCCGCCGACCACGCCGCGCATGGCCCGCCCGCGGTCCGGCCGCCGCCCGCGCTCGGCCCGGTGCGCAGGGCCGGCCGGGGCCTGCTCGGGCAGGCCGTCCTCTGGCTCCTGCGGAGGATGCGGCGGTGACCGGACACGTGGTGCACATGGCGGTGATGGGGCTGCTCGTCTCGGTCGTCGCGCCGGCGCTGGTACTCGGGTTCGCGGACACCGATCCGACCCCCGCCCGTGGCAGCGTGCTCGCCGCGGTGGCGCTGCCGGGCTTCGTCGCGCTGCACGTCACCGTCACGGTGGCCATGCACGGGCACCTCGAGCCGCTGGTCGGTTTCGCGGCGCAGGTGGCCCTCCTGCTCGGGGCGGTGCTGTTCTGGGCGCCGGTGTTCGACGGCCGGCACCGGCTGCCCGACGGCATCCGGGTCGTGTACCTGTTCGCCGCGATGCCGCTGCTGGATGTGGCCGGCGTCTGGCTGGTCGCGGTCGGTGACCACGCAGGCGGCCTCGCGATGATCGCCGGGATGTTGCCGATGGGGCTCATCGCCGTCGGGATCACGTGGCGGTGGATCACCGGCGAGGAGCGGCGCGCCCAGCTTGCGGAGACCGCGGAGGCGACCGCGACGACCGCATGGTCGGCCTCCGCCAGGGAAAGGAGCACCTGAGATGGCCGCGCGACGAACCAGGGTGTCCGCGGCGGCGGGTACGGCGGTGACGAACGGCGACGGCAGCCGGGCGTGGCGGGCGACGCGGCGGTTCGCCTGGTCGGCCGAGGAGCGGTTCCACCTCTCCACGGTCGCGCGCCGCGAGTCGTCGCACGTCTTCCCCAAGCACCACTCGTTCCTGTGGGGGGAGATCGCGCTCTACTCGTTCGCCGTGCTGGTGCTCTCCGGCATCGTGCTCGCGCTGTTCTTCGTGCCCGACACCACCGAGGTCGTCTACTCGGGCCCCTACGAACCGGCGCGGGGCCTGCACATGTCGCGCGCCTACGAGTCGGTGCTGAACCTCTCCTTCGAGGTGCGCGGCGGCCTGTTCATCCGGCAGATGCACCACTGGGCGGCGCTGCTGTTCGTGGCCTCGATCGTGCTGCACATGCTGCGCAACTTCTTCACCGGAGCGTTCCGCAAGCCCCGCGAGCTGACCTGGCTCACCGGCGTCGTGCTGCTCATGCTCGCGGTCATCGAGGGCTACACCGGCTACTCGCAGATCGACGACCTGCTCTCCGGCATGGGCGTACGGATCATCTCCGGGCTGCTGCTGTCGGTGCCGGTCATCGGCACCTGGCTGCACTGGATGGTCTTCGGCGGCGAGTTCGAGGGCGAGATCTGGATCGAGCGGTTCTTCTTCGCGCACGTGTTCCTGATCCCCGGGCTGCTCATCGCCCTGATCGCACTGCACCTCGGGCTCGTGTGGTATCTCAAGCACACCCAGTTCCCCGGCCCCGGCGCGCGCGAGGACAACTCCGTCGGCGAGCGCACGCTTCCCGGGTTCGGCTCGAAGACACTCGCCAACGGGCTCGGCGTGATCGGGGTCATCGGGATCCTGGCGGGCGGCTTCCAGATCAACCCGATCTGGCTGTGGGGCCCCTACAGCCCGTCCTACGCGTCCACCGCCGCGCAGCCCGACTGGTACGCCGCGTTCTTCATCGGCGCCCTTCGGCTGTTCCCCCCGGCCGACATCCGCCTCGGCGAGTACACGGTGGTCGCGTCGTTCTGGGCCGGGCTGGTGCTGCCGCTGCTGATGTTCGTGATCCTCGCCGTCTACCCCTTCCTGGAGCGGTGGTTCACGAAGGACCGGGGCCTGCACAACCTGCTCCAGCGCCCGCGCGACAACCCCGTCCGCACCGGGCTGGGTGTGATGGCCGTGACGTTCTGGGCGATCCTCACGATCGCGGGCGGCGACGACGTCTGGGCGATCGCGTTCAACGTTCCCGTCAACTGGCTGCGGTGGGCCGAGCGAGTCGCGGTCCTCGTGCTGCCCGGGATCGCCTACGTCGTGGCCTACCGGATCTGCCTGGGCCTGCAGCGCAAGGACCGCGACGTGCTGGAGCGCGGCGTCCGTACCGGCATCCTCCAGGAGCGCCCCGACGGGGTGTACGTCGAGCTGCGCCAGCCGCCCGGCGGGGTGGACCACGAGGGGCGCCCGGTGCCGATGGCCTACGGCGGCGCCCGGATCGACGAGAACGTCGCGACCCGCGAGCGGGACGGCGAGGCCTGAAGGATGAGGCTCCGGTGCGGCGTCCTGGTCGGGGTCGTGGTGCTGCTGCTCGGCGGCTGCACACTCGGGCCACCCCCGGACTACCTCCGTGCACAGGGGGCGGGCGCGGCCGGCCGGGTCGGCGACATCGCGGTGGTCGACGCGCTGGTCGCCTACGACGGCCCCATCGAGGCGTCCGAGGTCTACGAGCCGGGCGCGACGGCCCGGCTGCAGGCCACCATCGTCAACGAGGGCGAGGTGCCGGACCGCCTGGTGTCCATCAGCAGTCCGGTCGCGGGTGGCGCGGAGATCGTCGGTGACCCCACGCTGCTGCCCCAGGAGACCTTGGCGGCGGGCTACCGGGAGCTCCCCGCCGCGGTCACGCTGCCGGGCACCACGCCGATCGAGCTGTTGCTGACGGACCTGTTGGAGCCGATCGAGTCGGGCCTGCTCTACCCGGTCGTGTTCACCTTCGCCCGCTCCCGCGCGCTGCGCCGCGAGCTGCCGGTCGGCAACCCCGACGAGCCGCGCACCGCCTGCCCGTTACCGCCGGACGGCGAGCCACCCGGTGTGCTCGTGGCGCCGATCGGCGAGGCCCCGCAACCGCCCGCGGCGATCCCGGACGCGGACTGCTCGAGCCTGGTGAGCACGGAGGTCGAGCTGCTCCGCGTCGAGGCCCCGCTGCACCACCCCGTCTGGGCCACCGGGCCGAACGCGCTGCTGGCCCTGGTCGACGAGGGGCCGCGGCGGATCGTCCGGGTGGATCCGGAGACCGGCGAGATCCTCGCCGAGCACGACGCCGAGGGCGCCGGGGAGAACTTCGCGCTGATCAGCGAGCCGGCGGACCGGGTCGCGCTGCCGCTGCCCCCGCAAGCCCAGGTCGTGCTGCTCGACCCCGCGACCCTGGCCGAGGTCGGCCGGGTCCCCGCCGGGCCCGCGCCGTCCTGGGTCGCGGTGCAGGACGCCTCGACGACGCTGTTCGCGATCACCGGCGACGGCTCCACGGTGACCGCCGTCGACTACACCACCGGCGTGCCGCGGTTGGAGGTCGCGGTGGTGGCGGGCCCGCAGGCGGTGGTGGAGACCGACCCCGGGCTGACCGACGCGTCGTTCTGGGTCGTGGCGCCCGAGGGCGCGACCTACGTGGCGAGCGGCGCGTCCCCCGCGCCGGATCCGACGTACCCGGTGCCGCTGCGCCACGAGACCTTCAGCCCGGCCATCGACACACCGCTCAGCGCCTACCTCGCCGAGCGCGGAACCAGCCAGGTCGAGCTGCTGCGCAGCGGCGCGCCCGCGGACGGGCTGACCGTCCCGGAGGCCACCGACCTCGGCGGGGTGGTCGAGCACGTGGCGGCCGGGATCCCGCAGCGGAGCGTCTACGCGGTGACCGCGACCGAGGTCGTCACGCTGGAGTTCGGCACCCTCGACGTCGTCGCGCGGACCGAGTACCGCAGCGAACTGCGCGGAGCGGGCCTCGGTGACGCCCGCATCGCGGGCGTCGCCGTCGGCGACCGCTACGTCCACCTGACGCTGGAGGACCAGCCGTGGGTGGTCAAGGTCAGGAAGTAGCCGGTCAGGAGCCGGGGAGGGGCTCGACCGTCGCGTCGAACAGGAAGGGCTCGGTCTCATACGGCGCGTAGAGCGGCCGCTGGACGTAGGGCACCGGGTCCGCGGGTGCCACGGTGTGCGCCTGCCCCACGGTCCCGGTCACCTGCACCACCTCGCCCGGGCGCACGTCGACGGGCTCCCGGGTCAGTACCGTCAGCGTCCGGTCGCGCGGGTCCCCGCCGGACAGCTCGAACGCACCCCGGTCGGTGACCTCGGCGACCGCGGCGCTGACGGTGACCGTGCGCCCGAGGTACTCCCCCTGGTAGAAAGCCGTCCCCCTGCTCTGGAGGCCGTCCACGGTGACACCCCGCGCGGGCCCCGCGGTGTCGGGACCGCCGCACGCGGCCAGCGGCACGACCAGGAGCGCCGCGGCACCCAGCGCCCTGGCGACCCGGTTCCTCCCGGTTCCCATCTGCGGGTCTACCCCGGACCGGCCGCGGCTACTCCCGCGGCGATCACAGCTGCCTGCGTATCCCGGCCTGGCGCGGGAGGTCCTGGAGCTGGGAGTCGGCGCGGGACTCGTCGAAGGCCTGCCGCGCGGGTCCGCGACGCCCGGTCGGCAGCACGGTCCGGTTCTGCACCTCCTCGAGCAGGAAGGCGAGCCCGGCGTACCACCCGAGCGTGACGATGACGAGGGCGATGACGCCGTCGGCGAGCCGGCTCCATCCCGGCGGCCCGCCGAACTGGTACACGGCGGCGAAGGCCCCCCGCACCGCCGCGAGCAGCAGGATCGCGCCGAGCAGTGGCCTGCCCATCAGCGCGGGGGTCGCGAGGATCAGCAGGACCACGCTGAACCCGACGAGGTAGAGGCCCGTCGCGGCGCTGATGCCGCCTCCGGCGAGGTAGTTGAGCCCGAGGGCCAGCCAGGATGTGCTGAACAGGCCGAGTGACACCGCCGCGCCGGTGTCCCTCGCGAGCGCCGCGAGGACCGCGGCGAGGAACTCGGCGGGCGCGACGAAGGCCGCGAGGATCAGGCCGGCGGTCGGGAGGGCCGGAACCGGCACCCAGGACAGGCTGACCCCGGCGAGCATCAGCATGCCGAGCGAGAACGCGAGGAAGCCGAGCGGGAGCCCGCTCGCCAACGGGCGTACCACGATCCGCGTCGCCACCTGGCCGTCCTGCTCCACCGTCGTCTCCCCGTCGTCGTCGACGCCGTACCCGATCGGCGCCGTCCCCGCGCTGGGGCTACCCAGCAGGCACCGGTGCCACGCGCGATCGAAGCTACGATCAAGGGTCGGGACGGTGGAGGTAGCTGCCGACCCGGTAGGTGACCGCCGCCACCGGCACGGCCACCACCGCGCCCGCGATGCCGAACAGCAGATAGCCGGCGGTCACGACCACGAGGATCACCACCGGGTGCAGGCGGAGCTGGTGGCCCTGGATGAGCGGGGCGAGCACGTTGCCCTCCAGGTTCTGCACGACGACCGTGACCCCGACCACGATGAGCGCTGCGATCAGACCCTTGCTGACGAGCGTGACCAGCGCCGCCACCAGCCCCGACACGAACGCGCCCAGGAACGGCACGAACGCGCCGAAGAAGATCAGGACCGTGAGTGACATCGCGAGCGGCACGCCGAGCGCGAACAGCGCGGCGCCGATCAGCACCGCGTCGATCAGGGCGATGAGGACGAGGCCGACCATGTAGCGGCTCGCCGTGTCCCAGGCGCGCCTACCCGCCTCGTCGACGCGCTCGCGGTAGCGGGCAGGCGCCGTCCCGACGAGCCAGCGCCACATGCCCGTCCCGTCCTTGAGCAGGAAGAACAACACGAAGAGCGCGATGACCACGCCGCCGAGGACGGCGATCAGCGTCGCGGCCGCCGCGAATCCATTGGGCGCCGCGGACTGGAGCGCGCCGACGATCTGGTTGGCCACCTGGTCGACCGTCTGCGGCGCCAGCCCGAGCGGCCCGTTGACCAGCCAGTTGCGGATCTGGTCGATGCTCGCGGTGAGCGAGCTGACGAGGTTGCCGAGCTGCCCGGTGACGCGGCGTGTCAGCAGGTACCCGGTGCCGAGCACCACCCCGACGAGGAGCAGCACGCTCAGCAGGGCGGCCGCCCACGCGGGCAGGCGCCGGTGCAGCAGCCGCGCGAGCGGGTCGAGCAGGGCGGCCAGCAGCAGCGCGACTATGAGCGCGAAGGTGACCAGGGCCACCTGGAGCAGCACCCAGACGACCGCCCAGGCGACGACGCCCACGACCAGCGCCCCGCCGGCGTAGGC
>JAKDLE010000505.1 GCA_030453005.1 Pseudonocardia sp.
ACCGACGTGCTCGTGGTGGGCGCCGGGCCGGCAGGCGCCGCGGCCGCGGCGTGGGCGGCCCGGCACGGCCGCGACGTCGTGCTCGCCGACTCGGCCGTGTTCCCCCGCGACAAGGCCTGCGGCGACGGGCTGACCCCGCGGGCGATCGCCGAGCTGGAGAAGCTCGACCTGGGCGACTGGGTGCGCACGCACGGCACCAACCGCGGTCTGCGCGCCTCCGGGTTCGGCCAGGTGTTGGAGCTGCCCTGGCCCGGCGGCTCGCTGCCCGACCACGGCGGCGCCGTCCCCCGCCTGGAGCTCGACGCCCGCATCCGCCACGTCGCCCTGAAGGACGGGGCCGTGCCCGTCGAGGGGGCGAAGGCCGTCGACGTGACGCGCGACGGCGACCGGGTGACCGGCGTCGTGTTCGACGACGGCCGGACGATCACCTGTGAGCGCCTGGTCGTCGCGGACGGCGCCCGCTCCACGCTGGGCCGGGTGCTGGGCCGGGAGTGGCACAAGGACACCGCATACGGCGTGGCCGCGCGCGGTTACGTGCGATCGGGCCGCAGCGACGACCCGTGGATCTCCTCGCACCTGGAGCTGCGCGGGGAACCAGACGAGTTGGGCAGAGCCGAGGTGCTCGCAGGCTACGGCTGGGTGTTCCCGCTGTCCGACGGCGAGGTCAACATCGGCGTCGGCACGCTCGCCACCGCGAAGCGCCCCGCGCAGATCCGGCTGCGCAGCCTGATCGAGCACTACACCGACGCGCGCCGCGAGGACTGGCTGCTCGACGGCCCGGTCCGCGCCCCGTCGTCGGCGCTGCTGCCGATGGGCGGCGCGGTGTCGCACGTCGCGGGCCGCAACTGGGCGTTGATCGGCGACGCCGCGGGCTGCGTCAACCCGCTCAACGGCGAGGGCATCGACTATGGCCTGGAGACCGGCAGGCTCGTGGCCGAGCTGATCGCGGGCGAACGCGACCTCGGCACGGCGTGGCCCGCGACGCTGCGCTCGCACTACGGGCAGGCGTTCTCCATCGCCCGCCGCCTCGCGGGCCTGATCACGCTCCCGCGGCTGCTCCCGCTGGCGGGCCCGGTGGGCATGCGTTCGCGCGCCCTGATGACCGTGGCCCTGCGCGTGATGGGCAACCTGGTGACGGACTCCGATCGCGACCTGACCGCGCGGGCCGGGGGGGCGGGGGGGCGGTGGAGCGGCCGCCTCGACGACCGCCCGCCCTTTCCCGCCGCCGACCTGCGGCGCTGAGGCCGCTACTTCCCGCTGGGCAGGACGGTGCCGGAGCCGCCGTCCTTCTTGGCCTTCTTGATGGCGCGCTTCTCCTTGAGAGACCGGCCGTCCTTCTTGCTCGACGACTGGCGTGGGGACTTGTCGGACATGGATACTCCCTGACCGGCTGACGTGCTCCGGGCCGCCGTGGCTCGGCCCGGGGCGAGCGTCCTTCTACGATCCCCAGGCACGGGGTGCGGGGCAGGTGCCCCGGGCGGCCTACCTCTCCGACCGTACCCTCGATCGGTGATCAACTCAGCAAGGTCGCCCGAATGTCGGTCTTGAGCACCTTCCCCACCTTCGACCGCGGCAGGTCGGGCCACAGCTCCACCTGCTTCGGCGCCTTGACGCTGCCGATCCGGGCCTTGACGAACGCGGTGATCTCCTGCGTCGAGACCGAGGTGCCCGGCTGCAACTGCAGCACCGCGGTGACCCGCTCTCCCCACTTCTCGTCGGGCAGCCCGACCACCGCGCAGTCGCGGACGGCCGGATGCTCCATCAACGCCTGCTCGACCTCCGCGGAGTACACGTTGAACCCGCCCGTGATCACCATGTCCTTCGCGCGGTCGACGATGAACAGGTAGCCCGAGTCGTCGAGGTAGCCGATGTCGCCGGTGTGGTGCCAGCCGTGCGCCGACGCCTCCGCGGTGGCCTCGGGGTCCTTGTAGTACCCGGCCATGACCAGCGAGCCGCGCACGACGATCTCGCCGCGCTCGCCCGTCGCGAGCAGACTGCCAGCCGAACCCATGATCGCGACGGTGACCAGCGGCCCCGGGCGGCCCGCCGAGGCCAGCCGCTCCCGCGCCACCGTGCCGTCGGGGCGGAAGTGGTCGCGCGGCGGCATCATCGACACCATCATCGGCGCCTCGGACTGCCCGAACAGCTGGGCCATCACCGGCCCGATCGCGGTGAGCGCCTGCTCCAGCCGGGCGGGCGACATCGGCGCGGCGCCGTACCAGAAGCACTGCAGCGACGTGAGGTCCGTGGCGGCGAGCTTCTCGTGCGCCAGCAGCATGTAGATCAGCGTGGGCGGCAGGAACGTGTGCGTGACGCGGTGCCGCGGCACCAGTGCGAGGAACTCGTCGAGGTCGGGGGCCGCCATCACGACCACCTCGCCGCCGAGCGCCATCACCGGGAAGCACAGCACGCCCGCCGCGTGCGTCAGCGGTGCCATCGCGAGGTAGATCGGCCGTCCGCCCGCGGAGGCGGCGTCCGGACCGAAGGGGTAGCCCATCAGCGTCAGCGCCGACATCGTCTCGATGTTGCGGTCGGTGAGCTGCACGCCCTTGGGCCGCCCGGTCGTCCCGCCCGTCCCGACGATCATGACGGTGTCGTCCGGCGGGGTCGGGTCGAAGCCCTCGGAGGGCCCGGCGAGCCACGCCTGCAGCGAGGGGACCGCACCGTCGGGCGCGTCCAGGCACACCAGGACCCGCAGCTGCGGCAGGTGCGGGCGCATCTGCTCCACCAGCTCCGCGTAGGGGCTGCGGTAGAACAGGCAGACGCAGTCGAACAGGTCGAGCAGCTCCGCGTTCTCCCCGGCGGAGTTGCGCGGGTTGATCGGGCACCACACCGCCCCGCGGCGGGCGATACCGAACACGGTGGCGAACGCCGTCGGGTCGTTTCCCGAGAGGATCCCCACCTTCTCCCCGGCCGCCACGCCGGAGCGCGCGAGCGCCCCGGCGACCGAGCGGCTGAGGTCCTGCACGTCGCCGTAGGACAGCGACGTGCCGTTCAGCGTGAGGCAGGGGGCGTCGCGTCCCAGCGACGCTCCCTTGTCCAGATAGGCGACCAGGCTCATGTCAGGAGTGGACCTCGACGAGGGGGTTGAACACCAGCCCGAAGTTCCGCAGCACGCCGAGCAGCTCGCGGTGCCCGAACGCCTGGCACGCCGAGGCGAACCCGGACCGCCGGGGCGGCTGCTGCAGCAGCGAGTACGCCGCGTAGGCCTGGTCGAGGGCGGGGATCCGGTCGACGACCTCCTGCACCTTCTTGCCCTCGCACCCCGCGGCGAGGAACGGGACGGTGGGCTCACGCAGGTACTCGCAGATCAGACGACCGGTGTAGCCGGAGACGCCGTAGACGACGACGGGCTTGCTGGTCGGTGCGACCATCACATCCCCATACCGCCGTCGACCGGCAGCCCGACCCCGTTCACGAACCGGGCCGCGTCCGACGCCAGGAACACCACGGCGTCG
>JAKDLE010000506.1 GCA_030453005.1 Pseudonocardia sp.
GGGCTGCCCCCGGCCTCGACGGTCCAGCCGGGGCCTGCGTGCACGACGAGCGCGCCGGCGTCGACGTCCAGGCGGACTTCGGCCGGATTGCCGCCGGACGTGGCGGGGTCGAGCCGGGCAGCGGCATCGAGCAGGGTGGCGAGGCCGGGATGGGCGGCCGCCAGCTGCTCAGGACGGTGGTGCCCGGCGAACGCGTGCGCCCAGGCGGTGGCCCAGCCGTGCAGCCACGCCGCGGGCCGGTCCGCGGCCGGTGCGGCCACCAGCGCCACCACCGTGCACACCGGCCAACGCCGGAACACCGCGAGCGGGTCGGTGCGGGTCGTGCTGCCCGCGCGTAGTCGCTCGTAGGCGCGCAGGGCGTCGAGAACCAGTGCCCGACGGTGACGGGAGTCGGGGGAACCGTCGCAGTGCAGCGCGGCGACCGGATCGGCGGCCCAGAGCCGCTCGCTCCCGTCGAGCAGCTCGCGCGCACCGACCGACCGGGGTGCTCCGCTCACTGGTCCGCACCCGTGGATCGGTGAACACGGGTGCGGCCGGCGGCCTGGTGCGCGACGGCCCAGTACTCCGCATCGGTCAGCTCGCGGAGCAGGGTGCTCATCGGGCGCTCCTCGTGTAGGTCGTCACGCGTCGGGCTCCCCGCCGTTTCAGTTCTCCGCGCTCGACGAGCCGGGTGAGTAGGGCGAGTGCCTCGGAACGGTCCAGGCCGGTCAGCGTGCGGACGTCCTCGTTGCGGATCGGGCGCGTCTCGGCTTCCGCCAGGACCATCTCCTCGATCTCCGCCACGCTCAACCGCCGGACGGCCGTGCGCGCGATCGCGGTGTCGAGGACGTAGGTGACTCCACCGCCTGCTCCCTGCTGGAGGAGGAACTTGTGGTCACGCAGGCGTTGCAACGAGGTGCGTGCGTGATCGCGGTCGAGCCCGGTGATGCCGCGCGCGAGCGCGTTGGTCAGCACCTGGCCGCGCGCGGCGTGCACCAGCAGCAGCCGGTCGGACGACTCGACCACGCCGGTGCCTTCGAGATCTTTCAGCCACGCCCGTTCCTGCGTGGTGACCGGACCCTGGATGGGCAGGGTGACCCGGAAGAACTGACCGATCTCCTCGAACACCGGCGGATCCAGCATCTCGTCGCGCATCACGTCCTGCATGACGTCGACGCCGCGGCCGGCGTCCTCGGTGAGCCCGCAGCGTCGGAGCACATCGATGATCACCGGGTTCCGGGCGGCCTGGGCCTGGCGCATCGTGGCGATGGTGACGTTCTCCGGGAGCCGTCCCGGTGAGGTGATCACCACCTGGTGCGGACGGATCTCGATGACGATCGCGCTCTGGTCCAGCTCGTAGGAGCGGTGTGCGACCGCGTTCGCGACCGCCTCCCGCACCACGACCCGGGGCAACCGGGGAAGCTCCCGGCGGCTGGTGCCGATCACCACGAGGTCGCTGCCCAGTTCGGTGCTCACCGTGTCGGCGGCCTGCTCGACCTGGTTGGGCAGCGCGCCGTCGATGACCAGGCGTCGCCGGTAGTCCGGCCCGGTGTCGTCGTACCAGCGCACCTCGATCACGAACTTGCTGGTGCTGACGGTCGCGCGCGGGTCGGTGAGCAACAGCGCGCCGGCGATCGAGAGTTCGGTTCCGACGACGAGCCCCCGTTCGCGGAGCCGCTCGCCGAGGTCATGGGCGTCACCGCGCCAACCGTGGGCGGTGCACACCCGTTCGAACGCGGCGCCGGACGCGTGGCCGACGGGCACCCTCGACGCGGCCTGCTCGAACCGACGCAGTGTCCGGGATGTCACCAGCTCCCACACCTCGTCGCCGACGACCGCATGGTTGCGGGCACCTCGGCGAACGAGGATGCGGCCGTCGCTGGTCTGCGCGATCCCCTCCTCCCGGCGCTGCACCTCGACGGCGACGACGGTCCTGTGGCCGACTGTGATCTCGCGGACCTCGTAGCGGCCCAGGCTGTGTGCTTCGACCGCGGCGGCATGTATCCGCTCGTCCGTGGCCTGGTCGAGCTGCTTGCCGACGATCTGCAGCCGGTCGTCGACACCGATGAGGATCGTGCCACCGCGGGTGTTGCTGAAGGCCACCATGGCTTCCTGCAGGGGTTTCCCGCTGGCGCCGGTCTTGAGCTCCAGCGTGTCGGACTCCCGCCGTACGATCCGCGCGAACTCCTCCTCGGAGGAGATGTCGTTGAGGATCACCGGGGCCACCGGCGCATAGTATGGCAAAGTTGTAGATGGCCTCAACAGTGAACTACAACTTTGGCAAAGACGGCTCTCGTAGTCGGTGGCGCAGCGTGACACCGGACAGAACGTGTGATTCGCTCGTTCGTGTGTTCTCCGCTTCAGCATGTGACGCAGCTGCTTGAGAACGCGATGAAACGGACAGGCCGCAGCGTGACGGCGCGGGTCCGTGCGAGGGGGGACGAGGATGCATCCGGAGCGGGATCCGCTGGTCCGTGACCAGGTCAGCCGGCTGATGGGCGTACTGCGCCAGATCGCGATCAAGAAGAACAGCCCGATCCGGCACCACTCGCGCTACGACGCCACCCTGTGGCTGGACGGGGTGGAGGACCACTGCACCATCCTGTCGCCCGAGGGACCAGGCGACGAACTGCTGCGCGTCGCCCGCGTGCCGCGGGGCCCCGAGCCCGAGGCGCCGCGGGAGATCCGGAGCTGGGTGCGCCGCGAGCCCGAGTCCGATGCCGTGCCCGAGCCGACGCTGCGGGAGCGTGGCCGCCACGACGGGCAGGAGGCCTATCTCGTCGAGGTGCCCCACGTGCGGTCGGCGTTCGACGCCTGGATGGTGCGGTGGCGGCCGTGGGCGGAGACCGAGCGGGTCCGCCGGCCCCGACAGCGGATCTTCGAGAGCCTCTTCGAGCTCAACCGCCTGGCCGCCGACCGGCCCGAGTCGGTGGAGCTCGTGCTCGCGTCCGGCCTGCTGCACGCGCCCGCCGACCTCGCCGTGCACCTCGTCGCCCAGCCTGTCCGCGTGGAGCAGGACGTCGAGACCGGCGAGATGGTCTGCGTCCTGTCCGACGACGACGGGCTCCGCCTCGAGGACGACGAGCTGCTGGCCGGGTTGCCGGTGTACGACGGGTCGGGCTCCGCGGTCCTGCGCGAGCGGCTGCTGGAGCTCGCGGAGACCCCGGTGGCGCCGGGCGTCGCCACGTTCCTGAAGGAGTGGGCCCCGCGCTCGCTGACCGTGGCCTGCACGGTCGACGACAGCTGGACCCGGCCCGCGGGACCGCAGGCACAGGTGGCCGTCGCCCCGGCGATCGTGGCGCGCCGTCGCGGGGCGTTCGCGCTCCGCTCCTACTACGACACCATGATGCGCTCGCTCGCCGACCCGGACCGCCCGGTGCCGCTCGGGCTCGCCCAGCTCGTCCGTACGGTCGAACCCGACGACCGGATCGCCTGGCTGGCCCGGGCAGGCGCCGCGCCGGACCTGGCTGCCG
>JAKDLE010000507.1 GCA_030453005.1 Pseudonocardia sp.
CGTACGTTCTCCCGCGGAGGCGAGATCATGACAGCTCCGAGCGTGTTCGCCGATCTCGAACCCCTGCTCCCGCGCGTCTCCAAGCCGGTGCAGTACGTGGGCGGCGAGCTGAACGCGCAGCTCAAGGACTGGGACTCCGCCGCCGTGCGCTGGGCGCTGATGTACCCCGACGCCTACGAGGTGGGGCTGCCCAACCAGGGCGTGCAGATCCTCTACGAGGTGCTCAACGAGCGTGCCGACGCCCTCGCCGAGCGCTGCTACTCCGTCTGGCCCGACCTCGAGGCGCTGATGCGCGAGCACGGCGTGCCCGCGTTCACCGTCGACGGCCACCGCCCGCTCGGCGCGTTCGACCTGCTCGGCGTCAGCTTCTCCACCGAGCTCGGCTACACCAACCTGCTCACCGCGCTCGACCTGGCGGGCATCCCGCTGCACGCCGTCGACCGCGACGTCGACCACCCGGTGGTCGTCGCAGGCGGGCACGCGGCGTTCAACCCGGAGCCGATCTCGCGGTTCGTCGACGTCGCGGCGCTGGGCGACGGCGAGGAGGTGGTCGGGGACATCACCGGCGTCGTGCGCGACTGGAAGGCGCAGGGCCGTCCCGGGGGGCGCCGCGAGCTGCTGCTGCGCCTCGCGGCCACCGACGGCTGCTACGTGCCCTCGCTCTACGACGTGACCTACGGTGCCGACGGTGGGATCGCCGCGGTCACCCCGCTCGACGAGCAGGTGCCGCGCACGGTCACCAAGCGCACCACCACCGAGCTCGACGAATGGCCCTACCCGAAGGCGCCGCTGGTGCCGCTGGCCGAAACCGTCCACGAGCGCGCCAGCGTCGAGATCTTCCGCGGCTGCACGCGCGGCTGCCGGTTCTGCCAGGCGGGAATGATCACCCGCCCGGTCCGGGAGCGCACGTTGGCGGGCATCGGCGAGATGGTCGACGCGAGCGTGCGCGCGTCCGGGTTCGACGAGGTGGGGCTGTTGTCCCTGAGCTCCGCCGACCACTCGGAGATCGCCGAGATCACCAAGGGCCTCGCCGACCGCTACGAGGGCACCAACACCTCGCTGTCGCTGCCGAGCACCCGCGTCGACGCGTTCAACATTGACCTGGCCAAGGAGATCTCGCGCAACGGACGCCGCTCGGGGCTCACGTTCGCGCCCGAGGGCGGGTCCGAGCGGATCCGACGCGTGATCAACAAGATGGTGTCGGAGGAGGACCTCATCCGCACCGTCTCGGAGGCGTTCGCCCAGGGCTGGCGGCAGGTGAAGCTCTACTTCATGTGCGGTCTGCCCACCGAGGAGGACGCCGATGTCCTGGAGATCGCGGGGATGGCGCATCGCGTGATCAAGGCCGGACGTGCGGCGTCGGGGCGCAACGACGTGCGCTGCACCATCTCGATCGGCGGGTTCGTGCCCAAGGCGCACACCCCGTTCCAGTGGGCCGCGCAGTGCCACCCCGACGTCGTCGACGACCGGCTGCGGCAGCTCCGGGCCGAGGTCAACAAGGGCGGCCGCAGCTCGAAGCAGATCGGCATGCGCTACCACGACGGCAAGCCCTCGCTGATCGAGGGACTGCTCGCCCGCGGCGACCGGCGTGTGGGCGCCGTGATCGAGCGGGTGTGGCGCGAGGGCGGCCGGTTCGATGGGTGGAGCGAGCACTTCTCCTACGAGCGGTGGACCACCGCCGCGGCCGCGGAGCTGGAGCCCCTCGGCGTCTCGCTGGACTGGTTCACCACCCGCGAGCGCGGGCAGGCCGAGATCCTGCCCTGGGACCACCTCGACTCCGGCCTGGAGCGCGACTGGCTCTGGGAGGACTGGCAGGACGCGCTCTCGGGCCGCGAGCAGGACGACTGCCGCTGGACCCCGTGCTTCGACTGCGGGGTGTGCCCGTCGACCGGCACCGACATCGAGGTGGGACCCAGCGGCACCACGCTGCTGCCGCTGACCGTGGTGAGCCCGATCTCCGGAGGCACGGGCACGGGTGGCTGACGGGCCCGGCTTCGCCATCCGGGTCGCGGACGAACGCGACGTCACTGCGCTCGCCCGGTTGCGCCGGGCGTGGCTGGAGGAGCGGGCGGGCCGGGTGGTGGACGATCCGGGGTTCGAGGCGGCGTTCGCGCAGTGGTGGCGGTTCGAGCTGCCACGGCGCACGTTCTGGCTGGCCGAGGTGGGCACCGAGCGGGCCGGGTACACCGCGGTCGGCTCGCTCAACGTCGTCGAGATCGCCCACATGCCCCGCCCGGGCGCGCGCGGCGGCGCCATCGGACACGTCGGCAACGCCTTCGTGCTCGCGACCTGGGCCGACCGCGGTGTACCCCGCACGCTGCTCTCCCACGCCGTCGAGCACGCCCGGCAGCGCCGCTACCGGCGCCTGGTCCTCGCGCCCACGCCGGGCAGCACCGCGTTCTACCGGCGCGCCGGTTTCGACCCGGCCGGGGAGTCCATGCTCGTCCTCGACCCGGCCGCGGACCCGCCGCCCCCGTGAGAGGTCCGCGGTGATCGTCGCCTGGGAACGTGCGGCGTCGCCTCGGGGCCGTGATCGTCGTGTGGGAACCGGGAACGCGCCGGAGCACGCGCCCGGTTCCGAGTCGACGATCATCAGCGCGGGAGCGGACGCGCCGCCCCGCGGCCCGTACCGTGAACGTCAGAGCAGCTCACCGCGGCTCTGGTCGCGGTCGGCCTCCGCGGCCGAACGCGCGGTCGGTGCGCCGACGTGGCGGATGACCGCGAGCGGACAACGGCCGTCGCGCAGTACGGCCTGGCTGACCGAACCGAGCACCGTCCCCAGCACCCGTCCCCGGCCGCGGGCGCCGACGACGAGCAGGGCGGCGCCGCGGGACTGGTCGACCAGGGCGTGTGCCGGGTCGCCGCGCCCCCCCCCGGCGGGGCCCCGGGCGGGGGGGTGCAGCGGGAGACGCGCGAGTACGCGATCGAGGGTCCGGCGCGCGGACGCCTCGGCCATCTCCGGCGGACCGCAGACCGCCTCGAGATCGGCGGGCAGGTCCGGCGTCCAGGCGTGCACGGCGACGAGGGGTATGCCGCGTCGACACGCGGCCCGCAGCGCGAAGGCGACCGCAGGTAGGCACGACTCCGACCCGTCGACGCCCACGACGACGCGAGGCGGCCACCATCCGGCGTCGAACGCAACCTGCGGCGGTCGGAGGACGACGACCGGACAGGACGCGTGCGCGGTGACCCCGACGGCGACTGACCTGCGCAACAGCCCGCGCAGGCCGCACCGGCCGCCGCTGCCCACGACGAGCAGCTGTGCGTCCTCGCCCTCGTCGAGGAGCACCCGGGCGGGCGTTCCCGGCCGCAACCGCGCCGCCACCTCGACGTCGGAGGCGACCGAACGGGCGCGGGCCACCGCGTCGCGCAGCAGGGGCTCCGCCCACGCGCGCGTCGTCAGGAAGCCGTCGACCGGCGGGGCGACACCGGAGGGGTCGGCGGGCAG
>JAKDLE010000508.1 GCA_030453005.1 Pseudonocardia sp.
TTGTCCCCCTGCTCACCCGCAGGCCCGACGGGACCGCGCTCGCCCTTCTCGCCGGGCTCCCCAGCCGGCCCGGTCACGCCCTTGCCGCCCTTGTCACCGGGCTCCCCGGCCGGTCCGGTGCTGCCCTTGCCGCCCTTGCCGCCCTTGTCCCCCTGCTCACCGGTGGGACCGCGCCGGCCCTTCTCGCCGGGCTCACCGAGAGGACCGGTCGGACCTCCGGCCTTCCCGTCCGGGTCTCCGGCAGGGCCATCCGGTCCAGGGCCGTCCGGCCCAGCCGGAGTCACGACGGCCTCCGTGCGACCCGATCCCTCGACCGTCGCGGCACTCACGCCCCGTTCGTCAGCTCCAGTGGTGGTCTCCGGGTCTGCTGCCAGGTCGGTGCGCCCGTCCGGGCGCTTGCGGCCCGGCATGTGGTCTTTCTGAGCCATGCGTCTCCCCTGTTCCTGATCTGCGGAGAACGACCGCCTCACCGTCGAGCGGGCCCTCCGGCCGGGCACCCGAGGCACCTCGGCGTCGTCTACGAGGGAGTACCCGGCGGCGGTCGCGCGCGAACCCCGCCGGGCAGTGCGGTGGCCCACCCTGGACCGCCGGCGTCGCAGCACGTGTGTGGTTCTCGCAGGTGCTGGGGGCGCTGCGCGAGTGGTGCTGGGGCTGCGAGGCCGGGGACACGGCACCGACCGCCGTGCGGCGTCGGCGGCCGGTGGTCATCCCGCCGCGGTGTCGCGCAGCAGCGCCGCGTAGAGCGTCAGGCCGGGTCCGAACGCGAGCGCCACGGCCGGATGGTCCGTGCGCGGCGCCGCGGCCCGCAGCTCCTCCAGTACGAGCAGCACGGTCGCCGAGGAGCAGTTCCCCCGCTCGGCGAGCACGCGGCGGGAGGCGTCGAGCGCGTCGGCGGGCAGAGCGAGCCCCTCGCCGACGGTGTCGAGGATCCGGGGCCCGCCCGGGTGCACCGCCCAGGCGCCCACGTCGGGGAGCTCGAGGCCGTGGCGGCGCAGCAGGTCGGTCACCAGCGGGGCCACGTACCGGGCCAACACCTCGGGCACCTGCGGCGAGAGCCCCATGCGGAAGCCCAGGTCGGTCACCTCCCACGTCATGTGGTCGGCGGTGCCCCGGTCGGTGAGCGCGACGACGTCGACGATCTCCTGGCCGGGCTCGGGGTCCGGCGCCACCACCACGGCCGCGGCGGCGTCGCCGAACAGTGCGTGTGAGACGACCTGCTCCATGTCGCCGGTGGACGGCTGCACGTGCAGCGAGGTGAGCTCCAGGCACAGCAGCACCGCGGGCCGCCGTCGGGCGACCACGTAGTCGCTGACCGTGCCCAGCCCGGGAAGCGCCGCGTAGCAGCCCATGTGGCCGATGACCAGCCGCTGGACGTCGGGGGCCATGCCGAGGTCGGCGGCCACGCAGATGTCGACGCCCGGGGTGCCGTAGCCGGTGCAGGACACCACGGCGAACAGGCCGACGTCCTCGGCGGCGACCCCGGCGTCGGCCAGCGCGGCGGCCACCGCCTCCTTGCCCAACGGCAGCGCCTCCGCGGCGTAGCGGCGCATGCGTTGCCCGGTCGACCACCCCGACACGTCCTCGACCAGGGGGTTGACCACGGCGTGCCGTCGTCGCACCCCGGCCGCACGGAAGACCCGTTCGCGGGCCCGCCCGCCGCCGCAGTGCCGGGCGAAGAACCGGTCCCACACCTCGCCCTGCTCGAAGCCGCCGCCGGGCACGGCCGAGCCGCAGCCCGTGATGCGCGCCGTTCCTGCACGGGGGCGGATCACCGGCGGCGCCCGACGGCCTGGAACAGCACCGCGGTGCTCGGCGCGGACACCATCCGCACCGTGGACCGACGTCCGGCCACCCAGTTCACGAGATCACTCACAGAGGGACGGATACCCCGCAACGTGACGTCGACACCGTGCCGGGCGCACTCGCGGACCAGCGCGGCCCGGTCGACCAGCAGGGCCGGATCGTGGATGCCCGGCGGCGGACCGCCGGGAATCCGCTCGGCCAGCCCGACCGCGACGACCCGCGCGAGGGCCGTCGCCGCGATCGTGTCGATCACCAGCAGGCCCCCGGGTCGCAGCAGCCTGCACGCCTCGCGCACCGTCGCGGGCAGGTCGGTGACGTGCTCCAGGATCTCCCCGGCCGCCACGACGTCGGCGCACCCGTCGCGCAGCGGCACGGCCGTCACGTCGCCCCGCACCACCGTCACCCCGTGCGCGGCCGCCTGCGTCAGCGCCGACGCGGTGAGGTCGACGCCCACGTGGTGGTACCCCCGACCCGCCAGGTGCGGGGCGAGCAGCCCGGCCCCGCACCCGAGGTCGACGAGCACGGCCCCCTCGCGCCCGGCGGGCGGCACCAGCGCGGCGCGCGCCACCGCCAGCCAGTGCAGCATCGCGAACCCGCCGCGCGGCTCCCACCACTGGGCCGCGAGGTCGTCGTACTGGCGCGGGTCGTTGAGCGCACGCCGGGCCCCCCTGCGGGGGACGGCGGCGCGGGGGGTGGACACGTTTGCGAGGCTGCCATGATGGGCGGTATGCCGCCCGGCGGAAGCCCAGTGTCGTCCGGCGGAAGCCCAGTGCCGCCCGGTCGGGCGGTAGCCGCGCTCGCGCGGTCCTGCCACCCGGAGCCGACCGTGGCGGTGACCGTGCTGGTCACCGCGCTCGCGGTCACCGCGGGCCGCGACGCGGTCGGGGTGGCGCTCGTCGCGGCTGCGGTGCTGACCGGGCAGCTGTCGATCGGCTGGCTCAACGACCACCTCGACGCCGAACGCGACCGCACGGTCGGCCGCCGCGACAAGCCCGTGGTCTCAGGCGCGGTCTCGGCCCACACCGTCGGCGTGGCGGCGGTGGTCGCGGCGGTGCTGTGCGTGCCGCTGTCACTCGCGTCCGGGCTGTCCGCCGGATCACTGCTGCCCGGGGCGCTGCACCTGGTGGCCGTCGCCGCCGGGCTGGCCTACGACCTGGGGCTCAAGGCGACCCGGGCGTCGGTGCTGCCCTACGCCGTGTGCTTCGGGCTGCTGCCGGTCTTCGTGGTGCTCGGCGTCCCCGGCGCGCCGCCGCCGCCGTGGTGGCTCCCCGTCGCGGGGGCGCTGCTCGGGTCGGGGGCGCACTTCGCCAACGTCCTGCCCGACCTCGACGACGACCTCGCCACCGGGGTGCGCGGCCTGCCGCACCGGATCGGGGCGACCGGGAGCCGGGTGGCCGCCGCGGTCCTGCTGCTCGCCGCGTCCGTCGTACTCGTCGCGGGGGTGCTCGACGCGGGTTCGCCGGTGCCCGTGCCGCTCGCCGTCGCGGTGCCCGTGCTGGCCGCCGGGGTGCTCGTCGCGGGCTTCGCCGCGGGGCGGCGGCGGGGCTCCCGGGCACCGTTCCGCGCCGTGCTCATCGTGGCGCTGATCGACGGCGCCCTGCGCGTGGCGGCCGGACCCGCCCTGGCCGGCTGACGCCCCGGCC
>JAKDLE010000509.1 GCA_030453005.1 Pseudonocardia sp.
AGGCCCAGCCGTTGAGGGAGGGGAGATGCGGGGCGTCTACGCAGGGGAACTGCCGCCTTCTCCGGGAACCGTGTCGGGCGCGAGTGTAGACCGGACGTTAACGTTCCCACGCCGCGGCAGCGGCGACCCGACACCGGTGACGTGAAGGAGTGCGATGACGACGGTCGAGGAGACCGGGGGGAGCTGGTGGCGCGACGCCGTGGTCTACCAGCTCTACATCCGCAGCTTCGCCGACGGCGACGGCGACGGTCTCGGGGACATCGCCGGGATCCGCGCCCGGCTGGGGTACCTGCGCGACCTCGGCGTCGACGCGTTGTGGATCAACCCGTGGTACCCGTCGCCGATGGCCGACGCAGGCTACGACGTGGCCGACTACCGCGCCGTCGAGCCCGCCTTCGGCACCGGGGAGGACGCCGCCGCCCTGGTCCGCGAGGCGCACGGGCTGGGGCTGCGCGTCATCCTCGACATCGTCCCCAACCACACCTCCGACCAGCACGCCTGGTTCCGGGCGGCGGTGGCCGCGGGCCCCGGCTCCCCGGAGCGGGCCCGCTACCACTTCCGGCCCGGAGTCGGCGACGCCCCGCCCAACGACTGGCGCAGCGTGTTCGGCGGACCGGCGTGGACGCGGCTGCCCGACGGCGACTGGTACCTGCATCTGTTCGACTCCGCCCAGCCCGCCCTGAACTGGAACCTCCCGGAGGTGCGCGCCGAGTTCGAGTCGATCCTGCGGTTCTGGTTCGACCGCGGCGTCGACGGCTTCCGCATCGACGTCGCCCACGCCCTCGACAAGGACGCCGACCTGCCCGACGTCGGAGGGGAGGAGGAGGCGATGCTCGCCGCCGCGGGCGGCGACGGACACCCGTTCTGGGACCGCGACGGCGTGCACGAGATCTACCGCGGCTGGCGCCGGGTGGCCGACTCCTACGCCGAGCAGAAGGTCTTCGTCGCCGAGGCGTGGGTCTCCTCGCCCGAACGGCTGATCCGCTACCTGCGCCCCGACGAGCTGCACACCGCGTTCAACTTCGACTACCTCGGCGCCCCATGGGACCCCGCGGCGCTGCGCACGGTGATCGACGCGTCGCTGTCGACGATGCACGCCGTCGACGCGCCTGCCACCTGGGTGCTGTCCAACCACGACGTCGTGCGCCACGTCTCGCGGCTGGGCCGCCCGCTCGCGTCCGGCCACTCGCTCAACGACCTGCCCCCGCACGAGACCCTCGACCGCGCGCTGGGCAGGCGCCGCGCCCGCGCCGCCGCGCTGCTGCTGTTCGCGCTGCCCGGCGGCGCGTACGTGTACCAGGGCGACGAGCTGGGGCTCTGGGAGGTCGAGGACCTGCCCGACGACGTGCGCCAGGACCCCGCGTGGCGACGCAGCGGCGGTGCCGAGATCGGCCGCGACGGCTGTCGGGTGCCGCTGCCGTGGTCGGGCACCGAGGCGCCGTTCGGCTTCAGCCCCGACGGCGCGGCCGGGGCGCCGTGGTTGCCTCAGCCCGCCGACTTCGCGGGCGTCACCGCGCAGGCGCAGGACGGGGACCCGGCCTCGATGCTCACCCTCTACCGCACCGCACTCGCGCTGCGCCGCGCCGTGCCGCAGCTCGGCGACGGGCCGATGGAGTGGCTGCCCGCCGAGCCCGGGGTGCTGGCCTTCTCGCGTGGCGAGGGTTTCACCTGCCTGGTCAACCTCTCGGACGCGCCGATCGCGCTGCCCGGGGGCCGCGTGCTGCTCGCCACCGAGGCGCTGTCGGGGTCCCTGCCGGTCGACGCGGCCGTGTGGCTCACCGACCGGTGATGATCACCAACCGGGTCACCGGCTACTGTGCGCTCCCGTGCCCCGTCTGCGCCGTAGCGTCCTCGCCGTCCTGATCGTGTTCACCGCCCTCACCGGGTGCGGCGTCGGAGGATCCAACACCGACTGCAACCTCGCAGGCTGCACCGTCACGTTCCCGCGCTCCGGCGAGGCGGCCGTGTCGGTGCTGGGCGTGTCGGCGCGGCTCGTCGACGTCACCGAGGGGCGGGCGACGCTGGAGGTGGCAGGCCAGACGGTCACCGTGCCGGTCGGCGGCGAGACCCAGGCCGAGGGCTTCACCGTGTCCGTCGAGTCGGTGACCGACACCGAGGTCGTCGTGCGGGTGGCGGGCCAGATCAACTGAGCGGGCCACGGCATCGGTAGCCTCACACGATGAGCGACGAGCAGTGGTACTACAGCCTCATCGACGGTCGGGTGGTGCGGGCCGACGAGGTGCGCGCCGCGGACCGGCTCGGTCCGTACCCCGACCGGGAGACGGCCGCGCGTGCGTTGGAGATCGCCCGCGAGCGCACCGAGGCCAACGACCGGGCCGACCGCGAGTGGGCCGAGCGCGGCGCCGAGCGTCCCGACGACGACGGCTGACGTGCTCGCCTGGCTGCGTCGCTGGGAGCGCCGGACCCGCCCGCGGGACCCGGCCTTCGCGGCGGCGCTCGCACGACGCTGGGCGGAGCTGCCCGGGGTGGTGCGCACGCCGGGGCAGGTGCTGGGCCGGTTCGGCGTCGGCTGTGAGGGCACGCACGGGGTGTTCCCGGCGTGCGACCTCGCCTGCACCCCCTGCTACCACTCCCGCGACGCCAACCGGGTGCGGGTGGACGGCGCGCACACCCGCGTGCAGGTGCAGGCGCAGATGGCGGTGCTGGAGCGGCTGCGCGGCCCGCGGGCGCACGCCCAGCTGATCGGCGGTGAGGTCACCCTGCTGCCGCCCGACGACCACGCCGAGGCGCTGCTGACGATGCGCAGGCACGGGCGGGAGCCGATGAGCATGACCCACGGCGACGTCGACTTCTCCTACCTGGAGCGGCTCGTCCTGGGCCCGGACGGGCGCAGGCGGCTCGACCGCGTGTCGTTCGCCGCGCACTTCGACTCGCTGATGTTCGGTCGCCGCGGGATCCCGCGCCCGCCCGACGAGGCGTCGTTGCACCCGTACCGACGGCGGTTCGTCGCGTTGTTCGAGCGGCTGCGTCGCGAGCAGGGCGTGCGTGCGTTCCTGGCGCACAACATGACCGTCACCCCGGCCAACGTCGCCGAGGTCGCCGAGGTGGCGCGCGCGGTGGCCGGGATGGGCTACTCCATGCTGTCCTTCCAGCCCGCCGCGCACGTCGGCGACGAGCGACGCTGGCACGAGGACTTCCGCGCCGTCACCGACGACGAGGTGTGGGAGCGGATCGAGCGCGGCGTGGGCGCCCGGCTGGACCCGCACCTGTTCGAGAACGGCGACCTGCGCTGCAACCGCACGGCCTACGGCTTCCGCCTCGGCGGGCGTTGGTTCCCCGTCCTCGACGGGGACGACCCGCGCGACCTCGCCGAGATCCGCATCTTCCACGGCGAACAGTTCCTGTGCAGGGCGATCTGCCCGGAACTGGCCGGGCGCTGCGTTGCCTTGAAAGACCTCACCGCCGCACGCAACGCCCGCCGCC
>JAKDLE010000510.1 GCA_030453005.1 Pseudonocardia sp.
GGCGCAGGGCACCCCGCCGGCCGCCCCCCACTTCCGCGGCGGGCCCCCTCGACTCGCGCTGCCGCTCAGGAGGCACTCGCCCGCGGGGCGTCGGCCTCGGCGTCGCGCCGCGCCCAGACCGGCGCGTGCTCGGGCAGCGGACCGATCGCGATCAGGCGCGCCGGGATGCCCTGCAGCACCGGGAACCGGCGCAGCAGTCGCAGGGGCAGCGGGAGCGCGGCGGCCGGCGCGAGCGCGGCGCCGTCCTGCGGGCCGAGCAGCCCCGAGACGGGCACGTCCGCCGAGGCGGGCCCCGGTGCGCCGGGTGCGCCCGTCCGGGAGCCGAGGATGGCGCGGTGGGCGAGCCGCTGCCCGCCCTGGATGACCGCGGTGGGCCACCACCGCCGCCGCTGGACGCGGCGCAGCAGCGACCGCGGCACGATGCCGCCGGAGCGCAGGGCCGGGGCGAGCAACCGCGCCGTCGCCACGGCGTCGGCCACGGCGAGGTTGATGCCGACTCCGCCCACCGGCGACATCGCGTGTGCGGCGTCCCCGATCAGCAGCAGGCCGTCGCGGTGCCAGCGGCGCAGCCGCTCCAGCCGCACGTCGAGCAACTTGACCTCGTCCAGCGAGGTGAGGGCGTCGAGCCGGTCGGCCAGCCAGGGCAGCAGCCCCGCCACGCGGGCGCGGAACGCCTCGACGCCCGCCGCGCGCATCTCGGCGTCGGCGCCCTTGCCGATGAGGTAGGCACACTGCCAGTAGTCCCCGCGGTCGATCATCACCGCGAACTGCCCCGTGGAGATCCGTCCGACCCCGCCGACCGGATCGCCGTCGAGGCGGGGCAGGCGGAACCACCACACGTCCATCGGGACGCCGAACGAGCGCGGCACGAGGCCCGCGGCCGTCCGTACCGCCGACGCCCGGCCGTCGCAGGCCACCGTGAGGCCCGCGCGCAGCGCGTGCTCGGTGCCGTCGGTGCGGTCCCGGTAGCGCACGCCTGCGACCCGGCCTCCGTCGTGCAGCAGGCCGACCACCTCGGCGTTGCGCCGCAGGGTGAACGTCGGCTCGGTCTGCGCGGCGTCGGCGACGAGGTCCAGGAAGTCCCACTGCGGCACCATCGCGATGTGCCGATGAGCACCGGGCAGCCTGCTGAGGTCGGCGACCTGCGCGATCCCGCTGTCGAACTGCACCTGGGCCCGCTCCATGCGCCGCTGCGGCAGCGCGGCGAACCGCGCGCCGAGGCCCAGCTCGTCGAGCAGGGTGAGGGTGGAGGCGTGGACGGTGTCGCCCCGGAAGTCGCGCAGGAAGTCGCCGTGCTTCTCCAGCACGGTGACGGCCACCCCGGCTCGTGCCATCAGCAGCCCGAGTACCAGCCCGGCCGGGCCGCCGCCGACGACGAGGCAGGTCGTGCGCTCCGGGGAGGATCCGCCGCTGTTCATCATGCGTTGAATTATATCCCCGTCCGCTAGCCTGGCGCCACCATGACTTCGTCGACTTCTCCCGTCCGCGTCCGCTTCTGCCCGTCGCCGACGGGCACCCCGCACGTCGGACTCATCCGCACCGCCCTGTTCAACTGGGCACACGCCCGCCACTGCGGCGGCGCCTTCGTGTTCCGCATCGAGGACACCGACGCCACCCGTGACTCCGTCGAGTCCTACGAGGCCCTGCTCGACGCGCTGCGGTGGCTCGGTCTGGACTGGGACGAGGGTCCCGAGGTGGGCGGCCCGCACGGGCCGTACCGGCAGAGCGAGCGCGGCGCGCTCTACGCCGACGCGCTGACGAGGCTGATCGACGCGGGCGAGGTGTACGAGTCGTTCTCCAGGGCCGAGGAGATCGAGGCCCGACACAAGGCGGCGGGTCGCGACCCCAAGCTCGGCTACGACAACGCCGACCGCGACCTCACCGACGACCAGAAGGCGGCGTTCCGGGCCGAGGGCCGCGCCCCGGTGTACCGGCTGCGCATGCCCGACCGCGACATCACTTTCACCGACCTCGTACGCGGCGACGTCACCTTCCGGGTGGGCACGGTGCCCGACTTCGTGCTGGCCCGCGGCGACGGGTCCCCGCTCTACCCCCTTACCAACCCCCTCGACGATGCGCTCATGGGCGTCACCGACGTCCTGCGCGGCGAGGACCTGCTCTCCTCCACGCCACGGCAGATCGCCCTGCTCGAGGCGCTGCAGCGCGTCGGTGTCGGCGAAGGGCCGTTCCGTTACGGGCACCTGCCCCTGGTGACGGGGGAGGGCAACCGCAAGCTCTCCAAGCGTGATCCCGAGTCGAACCTGTTCGGATACCGTGAGCGCGGATTCACCCCCGAGGGCCTGCTCAATTACCTCGCCCTGCTCGGCTGGGCCATCGCCGAGGACCGCGACGTCTTCACGATGGACGAGATGGTCGCCGCATTCGACATCTCGCGCGTCTCGGGCAATTCGGCACGCTTCGACCTGAAGAAGGCCGAGGCCATCAATGCCGCACATCTGCGCGCACTGCCGGTGGCGGAGTTCGCCCGTCGCGTCGAGCCCTACCTCGCCGCCGACGGTGTGATCACCGGCACTCCGACCTCCGCGCAACGCGAGCTGCTCGCCGCGGCGGCCCCGCTGGTGCAGGAGCGCAGCGTGGTCCTGACCGACGCCGCGCGGATGCTGCGCTTCCTGTTCGTGGCCGACGCCGACTTCGCCGTGGAGGAGGAGGCCGCGGCCAAGAGCCTCGGCCCCGACGCCGTCCCGATGCTCGACGCGGCCCTGACCGGCCTCGATGCACTGCAGACCTGGACGGCGGCGGAGATCGAGGGCTCCCTCAAGACCACCCTGATCGAGGGCCTGGGGCTCAAGCCGCGCAAGGCGTTCGCGCCGGTGCGGGTGGCCGTGAGCGGTCGGACGGTGTCCCCGCCGCTCTACGAGTCGATGGAGCTGCTGGGCCGCGACCGCTCCCTCGCCCGCCTGAGGGCCGGTGTGGAGCGCGCCGGAGGGCTCGGCTAGAGTACTGAACGCAGGACGCGGACACCGGTTCCACCAGCTGGGGCCAGACGATGATCGCCGTTCGGTGGGGTATGGTGTAATTGGCAGCACGACTGATTCTGGTTCAGTTAGTCTAGGTTCGAGTCCTGGTACCCCAGCGCAGTGTCACCCAGCGCAGTGTCACCAGCGCAGTTCATGCCAATGGATTCAACTGCATATCTCCACTACCCTGGCCCCGTCGTCTAGCGGCCTAGGACGCCGCCCTCTCAAGGCGGTAGCGCGGGTTCAAATCCCGTCGGGGCTACAACGAAGCGCCGCACTCCCACGGGGGTGCGGCGCTTTCGTATGCGTCCGCCAGTGTCCACCGTGGCCGCCGACCGCGGCTACGGCAGGCGCACCTCTCCCGCGACTTCCGCGACCTGGCGGGCCAGACCGGCCACGGCCTGGCTGGCCGAGCGCCCCTCATGATCGCCGCCTGCGGTACAGGAGACCCACAGGTGAAGGT
>JAKDLE010000511.1 GCA_030453005.1 Pseudonocardia sp.
GGCCCCCCGGTCGCCCGCTCGACCTGCTGCCGACCTACCGGCCGGCGGCGAGGGTGGCGTGCTCGACGAGCAGGGAGGGCGGGGCTGATGCCGCGCCAGTTCGCGGACCTGCCCGGGGCCGCCACGTTGGCGACCCGGCAGTTCCAGCTCACCGCCCAGATCATCGACGACCTGGTCGCGGCGCTGGCCACCGGTGTCGTGCACGGGCCGGCGGGAACGGGCAAGACCTATGCGGTCGAGGCCGCGCTGGAGCGGCTGCGCGACCCCGCCCCGGCCGGGCCTGTCTCGGCGGATCAGGTCTCGGCCGATCCGGCTCCGGTCGTCGCGGGCATGGACGGCCCGCGGCGGCCGGTGCAGGTGGTGACCTGCACGGTGGCGTTCCCCAGCCGGCCCACGATGCGACTGGTCGCCGACGAGCTGGTGCGGGCCCTGACCGGGTCCACGGCGGCGCGCAGCCGCAACCGGTTCTACCTGACCGCGGCCCTGGTCGAGCTGCTGTCGGGCCCGCCGCGGCTGCTCGTGATCGACGAGGCGCAGCGGCTGACCGGGGACTGCATCGAGCTGCTGCGGCACCTGCACGATCATCCCGAGACCCGGTTCGCGTTGCTGTATGTGGGTGGGGACGGCTGTTGGGAGGTGCTGTCGCGGGAGCCGATGCTGGCCTCGCGGGTGTTTCGCCGGCTGCCGTTCAAGAAGCTCGACCGGCCCGCCGTTCCGGCGTTGATGCGCAGCTACCACCGCATCTACGACGGCGTCGCCGACGCGCTGTTGTGGGAGGTCGAGGACGCCTACGGCAAGGGCACGCTGCGCAACTGGGCGGTGTTCACCCAGACCGCGCTGAGCCTGTGCGACAGCTCGGGCCGCGACCGCATCGACACCGAGGTGATCGACAACGCCTACGCCAAGCTCGGTGGCGGCGTCGCATGAGCGGCGTCACATGAGTATCGCCGCCCGCGGCGCGAGCGCGCAGGACGATCCGGCGCCATGGCCGCGGCCACCGGTCGGACGCACCGCCGCGGATCCGGTGGCCAGCAGGCGCACCGTTCTGGTCGCCAACTTCGGTGACGATGTCGGGGCGGCGACGCACCTGGCTGCGCTCGGCGGCCGCGGCGACGGCCGGGTCGTGGTGGTGCGGCCCACCCCCGGCGCCGGGGATCTGCGCACGCTCGGGCTGGATGTGCTGGTCGCGGCGGGGAAACGTCCCGATGCGGCGAAGACCGAGGGGGTGAGCGCGGCGTGCTGGGACATCGCCCGAGCGTGGTTGCGCGGCCGCGAGGTCGGCGATGTGGTGGTCGACCGGGCGCACCGGCTCACCGAACCCCAGGCGGCTGCGCTCGCCGCGTTCGCCGCCGAGGTCGGGGCGTCGTTGTGGCTGATCTGGGGTGGCCGGGAGGACCCCGCGCACCTGCACGGCGCCCTCGCCGCGGACGGGCGGCTGGTGGAGCAGGTTGGGCTGTGGGAGCTGCGCGCCCAGCTGCCCGCGCCCGCCCCGATCATCCCGACCGGGCCGGGTGACGGGCGGGCGTGGCCGGTGTTGCCGGCGGCGAACTTCACCACGTTCCTGGCGGTCTGCCGCCGGCACCTGAGCAGCGCCGAGTTCGGCCTGGTCGCCGAGGTCTACTACGACACCGCGGAGGCCACCGATGCCTGGCTGGGCACCCGCGAGCGGCCTGGGGTGGACAACCAGTCCCGGTTCGCCGCGGCGCTGACCGGGTGGCTCCGTGATGTGGCCATCGGCCCGGCACCCGCCCCGGCGGCGGCGCTGGTGCGGCTGCGTGCCGCGCAGGCGGCGTTGTTCACCGCGGCGATCGTGCTGGGCTGGGAACCCGCCGCGCTGGGCCCCGAGCCCGCCCGGCGGCTGCTCGGGGACCTGACCGTGGGTCGGGCCGAGGCGCTGCGTGCGGGGTGTCGCACCGACGCGGCGGCGGCCACCGCGTTGTCGCTGCACCTCAACCTCGGACCGACCCACTTCGAGCTGCTACGGATCGGTGACGTCGCCCCGGACGGGTCCGCGATCCGGCCACCGACGTCCACCGCGCTGCACCGGCCCGGGTACGGGTCGGGCAGCAACGCGACACCCCAGCACGCGGTACGGATGCTCGCCGCGGCGCTCAACAAGCCGCGGCGGACGGGCGAGGACGAGCGGGTGGGGTGGGGCGAGTTCTGCTGCCGCGAACCGATCACCCTGCCCGCCCACGCCTGGTCGATCCTCGCGGCGCACCGGGCCTACCGGGTCGGGCGCAGCGCCACCGATGAGGATCCGTTGTTCGTCCACCCGCGCGAACCCGGGAGTCGCTCCCCCGCCCCCGTGCTGCGCGAGGCGATCCGCCGCAGCTGTCACCGGCTGCGCATCGACCCGCCGTGGACCCACGGCGGCGGCTGCCGCTACGGCGGGGACGTCGGGCTGGTCGCCCGCCGGCACGGGTGGATGGTCGAACGCGGCCTGTCGATGCTGATGCTCGACCCGCAGTACCCCGCACACATCCCCCAGCCACCCCGGCCCAGGCCGGTGGTTCGGCATCGTCCGCGCCGGGCCGAGTGGTCGACGCGGTGACCGTCGGGTTCGGGCAGCGGCTACGGGCCAGTGGCCTGTCCCCGTGGGAGCTGGGCGATCTGCTGGGCGTCCACCCCCATCAGCTCGACCAGATCGAGGCCACCGGGCTCTCGACCGAGCGGACGATCGCGGTGCTGCTCGAGCTGGCCCGCCGTCTGGACCTGCACCCCGCGGACCTGGTCGCCGACCTCGACGCCGTCCTGACCAACCGGCGCCGGCCCGACGGGACACGGGGCGATGACCTCCACAACGACGACCGGGGCCACCACCACGGCGCCGAGCAGTCCGACCGTGGCGCCGACGCGCGGGTCCTGCTCACCGTGCTCGCCCACGCCCGTACCCCGCTGAGCATCGACGAGCTCGCGGGCGCTCTCGGGTGGCTCCTGGGTCGAGTCCACGAGGCGCTGAGCTACGCCCACCAGCACCCCGCCATGGCCGGGCCGATGATGCTGCGGCGGGTCCCACCGGAGACCTTCACCCTCGCGCCCCGGCTCGACATCTTGACCGTCGAGCAGCAGCAGGCGGTCCAGACCATCACCGGCCGGACCAGTTTCCTCGCCGAGGAAGAAGCGATCGTCCTGCTCGGAGCGCTGGCCTACGGCCACGACGGCCCGCGGTACGCGACCTTCCGCGACACCGAGTCGCATCGCCACGCCCACGCCGCACTCGAACGGGCCGGGATCCTCTCCATCGACCACACGCACCGCGTCAACGTCGACGACGACGTCCTCTACAGCCTCCGCTACCGCGACGACACGCACATCGCCACGGAACACGCCGCCGCCGTCTGTCACGCCTGACGGACAACACGCTCGCCAACCGCACGGACGTCAGATCCGCCAGCCACGGTCACTATCTCCGCCATCAACA
>JAKDLE010000512.1 GCA_030453005.1 Pseudonocardia sp.
CTGGGAGTGGCCCACGACGACGTCGGGCCGCACGCCCACCGACTCCCACAGCCGCGCCAGCGCGACCATCTGGGCCCACAGCAGCGGCTGGACGACGTCGACGCGGTCGAGGTGCGCCTGCGTGGGCCCGGCGCGCAGCACGTCGGCGACGGGAACGTCGAGCACAGGGTCGAGGTGCGGAGCCAGCGCGGTCGCGCACGCGTCGAGCGCCTCGGCGAACGCCGGGTACGCGCGGGCAAGCTCGGCGCCCATGCCGGGCCACTGCGCGCCCTGCCCGGGGAACGCGAACGCGACGCCGCCCCCCGACGCCGCCTTCGAGCGGACCAGGCCTGCGGCCGGTTCGCCCGCGGCGAGCGCGCGCAGGCCGAGGTCGATCGCGGGGCGGTCGGCGCCCAGCACGACGGCGCGGTGCTCCAGCGGCGAACGCTGCGCGAGCAGGGAGCGGGCGATGTCGTCCGGGGCGCCGGTCACGTCGAGGAGGGCGCCGGCGAGCTCACCGAGGGCGGGCGCGGCGCCTGCCGAGATCGCCCACGGCAGCCCCACCTGTGGCCCGGACTCCGGGTCGGCGAGGTCGGGCGCGTCCTCCAGGAGGACGTGGGCGTTGGTGCCGCTGATCCCGAAGGCGGAGACGGCGGCGCGGCGCGGTCTGCCGTCGGTCGCCGACCACGGCTGCGCCTCCTCGAGCAGCCGCACCCCGCCCGCGGACCAGTCGACGTGCGGGGTGGGGCCGTCGACGTGCAGCGTCGCGGGCAGGCGCCCGTGCCGCATCGCGACGACCATCTTGACCAGGCCTGCGAGGCCCGCGGCCGCGGCCGTGTGGCCGATGTTGGACTTGATCGAGCCGAGCCACAGCGGCGCGCCCGCCCGGCCGCTGCCGTTGGTGGCGAGCTGGGCCTGGGCCTCGAGCGGGGCCCCGCGCCGCGGGCCGGGGCGGGGCGCCGCGCCGGCGTCTACGTCGGGGGGGCGCAGGCCGGCGTCGCGCAGCGCCGCCCGCACGACCCGCTGCTGTGCGGGCCCGTTGGGGGCGGTCAGGCCGCTGCTCGCGCCGTCCTGGTTGATCGCCGAGCCGCGGATCACCGCGTGCACGCGGTGGCCCTGCGCGCGGGCCCTCGACAACGGCTCCAGCACGACGGTCGCGGCGCCCTCTCCCCAGATCGTCCCGTCGGCCGCAGCGGCGAACGGCTTGCACCGGGCGTCGGGGGCGAGCCCCCGCTGCCGGCTGAAGTCGACGAACAGCCGCGGGCTCGCGAGCACGGTCACGCCCGACACCAGCGCCGCCGAGCAGTCCCCCGACCGCAGGGCGCGGACCGCCTGGTGCAACGCCACCAGCGACGACGAGCAGGCGGTGTCGACCGTGACGGCGGGGCCCTCGAGCCCGAACGTGTACGACACGCGGCCGGAGACGACGCTGCCGACGTTGCCCGTCAGCGAGTACATCTCGACGCCCGCCGGGACCTCCTCCATCCCGACGAGGTAGTTCGACGGTCCTGCACCGACATAGACGCCGGTGTCGGAGCCGCGCAGCGACCGGACCGGGATGCCCGCGTCCTCCAGCGCCTGCCACACCGTCTCCAGCAGCACCCGCTGCTGCGGGTCCATCGCGAGCGCCTCGCGCGGCGAGATGCCGAACAGAGCGGCGTCGAAGCCCGCGACGTCGTCGAGGAACCCGCCCTCGCGCACGTAGGTGCGGCCCTGGACGTCGGGGTCGGGGTCGTAGGCGCCGTCGACGTCCCAGCCGCGGTCGCGCGGGAACGGGCCGATCGCGTCGACCTGCCCGTCGACGAGCTGCCACAGGTCCTCCGGCGACCGCACGCCGCCGGGGAACCGGCACCCCATGCCGACCACGGCGATCGGCTCGCGGGCGCGGTCCTCGATCTCGTCAAGGCGCCTGCGGGTCTGCCGAAGGTCGTCGGTCACCAGCCGCAGGTACTCGCGCAGCTTCTCCTCGTTGGCCATCAGGCCTGCCTCCCGGTGGAGCCGTCCCGCCGCGGCCGTGTTGCCGGCAGGGGGCGTCGAGTTCAGTGGTCCCGATGCTGGTGGCGGCCGCTAAAGGCGGCCTTGCACCCCGTCGAGCGCCGGGACGGGTGCGGGGGCGAACGTCACGTCGGAGGCGCCCCAGAACGTGCGCGCCTCGGTGATGCGGCCGCGCCCGTCGACCTGGAAGGTCATGATCGCCTCGATCTCGACGCGGCCCCCGTCCGGATCCTGGACGTTGATCATGTCGGCGGTGACGGACGCGGCGACGTGCCGTCCGTCGTGCGCGGCGACCATCGGGCCGATCCGGTCGCGGATGTCGGCCTGCATGATGGTGACCTCGAAGAACCGGCGCAGGGCCTCGTGCCCCTGCGCGGGCGACTGCCCGAGCGGGTCCTCGATGCGGCCGTCCTCTGCGAACATGGCGACGACGCCGTCGAGGTCGCCTGCGTTGAGCCTGCGGTAGTACTCGGTGACGACGGCCTTGCGGGCGTTCTCGTCGGGCTCCACCCGCTGGTCCACCGGCACGTCCTCGCTCGTGGCCCCGAGCCAGAACGGGCGGTTGCGGAACGCGTGGGTCGGCAGGTCGGTGACGCGCGCGCCGTGGCCCGCGAGGACGGCGGCCCAGTCGAGCGGCACGCCGCTGCGCCAGGTGTCGGCGACGAGGCCTGCGAGCCCGGCAGGCCGGGCAATGCCCGCGACGTGCACGCCGTCGGCGGTCACGGTGACGGTCACAGCGGCGGGCCCGGGGGACGGCGCGGCCGGCGGCGTCGCCGGGTGTCCGGGGTCGATGTCGGTGCCCGCGGCGGTCAGGCACGGCACGCGCGGCAACCGCGGTGTCGTGGGCCCGGCAGGCCGGCCCGTGGCGGCGGCGACGGCGAGTGCCGCGGCGTCGTCCGGGTCGAGCAGCCCGCCGACCTCGGCGGCCACGAGCTCGCCCGCCCCGGTGCCGACGACGATGTCGGGGACGATCCCGAGTGCGGCCAGCGCCGCCGCCGCCGCGATCCAAGTCGCGTGGGCGTCGAGCGCAGGATCGCCGGCCGGATCGACGGGACGGCCCAGGTGCATGGCGAGCCGGGCCGTCACCGCGTCGTGCGTGGCGGCGAAGGCGGGCACTGCCCCGAGCACGGCGCGGGTGGCCGCGGTGCCGCACTCGGTGAACGCGACGGCCAGCAGGTCGCCGCCCGGGGCCGGGGTGGCCGCGCTGCCCCGCCGCAGCGCAGGGTGGTCGACGTCGCGGGCGAGGGCGTCGAGGGCGTCGACCAGCTCGGCGCGGTCGCCGCTGACGACGGTCGCGCGGTGCGGGAACGCGGTCCGGCCGGCCCCCAGGGTGAGCGCGATGTCGGCCAGGGCCGCACCGGTCCCGGCGACGGCGTCGCGCAGCGCCGCGGCGGCGGCCCGCAGCGCCTCCGGTGACTCGGCGGAGCCCGGGAAGGCCAGCGCCTGCG
>JAKDLE010000513.1 GCA_030453005.1 Pseudonocardia sp.
CGCCGACCCGCTCTTCCCGTTGCCTGCCAACGAGGAGCAGGCCGCCATCATCACCCGGCTGGGCGTCGACACCGGGGTCGTCGTCGAGGGCCCGCCCGGCACCGGCAAGACCCACACGATCGCCAACATGGTCAGTGCGTTGCTGGCCCAGGGCCAGCGGGTGCTCGTCACCAGCGAGAAGGCGCAGGCCCTGCGGGTGCTGCGGGACCAGCTTCCGGCCGGGATGCAGGACCTGTGTGTCTCCATCACCGACGCCTCGCCCAAGGGCAACTCCGACCTCGCGAAGAGCGTCGACACGATGGCCGGGCACCGCACCGACTTCAACCCCGCGCATGCCGACCGGACGATCGCCGACCTCACCGCACGGCGCGGCGACACCGTGCGACACCGCGCGGAGCTGCTGGAACAGATCCGGATTCTGCGGGAGGCCGAGACGGTCGTCCATCCGGAGATCGCCCCGGCCTTCGGCGGCACCCTGGCGGCGATCGCGCGCCGGCTGGGCGACACCGCAGCCGAGGACGGGTGGGTGCCCGGCTACGCCCGCGGCGAGCTGCCGGTGTCGACCGACGAGCTGCGCCACCTGCTCGGACTGCTCCGCGACGACACCCCGCAGCGACGATCACGGCGCGGCCAGCGGCTGCCCGACCCCGCCTCCCTGCCGTCCGTCGACACGGTCACCGGGCTCGTCGCGACGGTCCGCGCGGGTGCCGCGGTGCGGGCCGGGGCGGGCGGCGCGCTCGTCTCCGTGCTCGAGGGTCTCCCCGCGAACGCGTTGGTGCGGCTCGGGCCGGTCTGCGCCGACGTCGGGGAGGCGGCCGCAGGGTTGCGCATGCTGCCTGCGCTGAGCCGCTGGGCCCTCGAGTCCGCAGACACTCTGCTCACCGGGAACGGCACACACCAGTGGCAGCGGGCGGTCGCCCAGCTGACGGTCGTCGACGCCGCGATCGGCCACGACCAGGACGCCGACTTCGCCGACGTGCACGTCGCTGCGTCGGTCGAGGTCCCGGCTGCCGCCGCGGCCTTCGAACGGCTGGCCGAGCACCTCGCCGGTGGCGGCGCGATGCGCAAGCTGTTCAAGGGGACCGAACAGAAGGACGCCGAGCGGTTCGGTGACGAGGTCCTCGTCGACGATAGCCGCCCGACCACCGCTCGCGCCGCGGCCGCAGCCGGTCACCACCTGCGGTTCGTCGAGGCCGCGCAGCGCATCGACGCGGCCTTCCGCCCGGTGGGGATGGGCTTCACCCTCGGCGCAGAGCGCGCCGAGGGCGTCGGCGCGATGATCGGCATCCGGCGGGCCTGCGTGGCGGTGGACCGGCTGGTGGCCACCGCCGACTCGCTGCGTGACCTGCTGTCCGTCCTCCCCCCGCACCGTCGGCCCGCACCGACGAGGGTGCCCGCTCTGGAGGAGATCGCCGCACGGGCACTGGACGTCGCGCACGCGCGGTCGGCGGCACTGGCGCAGGCGGAGATCGACACGGCCGCAGCGGCCCTGCTCGCCGGGGTCGCGCCCGTCGACCGTCCGCACGAGACCGATGCACTCGCCCAGGCGCTCGCCGGCGGCGACCCGTCCGCCTACGCCGACGCGCTCGCGTTGCTCGACCGGGCGCGGCGCGAGCAGGTCGACCAGGAGTGCTGCGACGATCTGCTCGCGCGGCTGCATGCCGTCGCGCCCGCGCTGGCCGACTCCATCGTGGCGGACCCAGGCGATTCCGCGTGGGAGACGCGGCTGCCGGGCTGGCCCCGGGCCTGGGCCAGGGCGTGCGCGGCGAGTTGGATCGCCGAGCAGGTCACGCCGGGCCGAGAGCAGCGGCTGGACGCCGACCTCGCTGTCGCCGACGCCGAGCTGCGCCGGCTCACCGGGGAGCTCGCCGCTGAGCGGGCGTGGAAGGCTTGCCTGCAGCGGATGAACGCCGAGCAGATGCAGGCCCTGCAGTCCTACCGCAACGCTGTGGCCCGGGTCGGGAAGGGCACCGGGAAGTTCGCCGAGCGCTTCCGCCGGTCGGCCCGCGAGGCGATGGTGGTGGCCCAGTCCGCGGTGCCCGCGTGGGTCATGCCCATCCAGCAGGTGCTCGCCTCGGTGCCTCCCGAGCCGAACGCCTTCGACGTCGTCATCGTCGACGAGGCCAGTCAGGCCGACCTGACCAGCGCTTTCCTGCTGTGGCTGGCGCCACGGGTGATCGTCGTGGGTGACGACAAGCAGTGCACCCCGTCCGAGGTGGCCAGCGGCGCGCTGCAGCCGGTGTTCGACCGGCTCGACGCCGAGCTGCACGACATCCCGTCCTACCTGCGCACCGTCTTCACCCCCAAGGACAGCCTGTTCTCCGTGCTGCGCACCCGCTTCGGGCAGGTGGTGCGGCTGCGCGAGCACTTCCGTTGCATGCCCGAGATCATCGAGTGGTCCTCGACGATGTTCTACCCCGACGCCCCGCTGGTGCCCCTGCGCCAGTTCGGCGCCGACCGGCTGCCACCGCTGCGGCACACCCTCGTTGCCGACGCCGAGGTCGAGGGCACAGCGGGACGGGTCGTCAACCGGGCAGAGGCCCGGGCGATCGCCGAGTCCGTCCGCGCGTGCCTCGGCGATCCGGCATACGACCGCCGCACGTTCGGCGTGGTCGTGCTGCAGTCCAGCCCGGCGCAGGTCGAGCTGATCGACCAGGAGCTGCGTGAGCTGATCGACCCGGCCGACTGGACGGAGCGGCGGCTGCGGATCGGCACCGCCCCCGACTTCCAGGGCGACGAGCGCCACGTCGTCTGGCTGTCCTTGGTGGCGGCGCCGAACGCCCCGCTGCGGGCGCTCACGGCGGAGGGTTTCCGGCAGAGCTACAACGTGGCGGTGTCCCGTGCCCAGGACCAGCTCTGGCTGTTCCACTCCGTCGCACCCGAGGAGTTGCGGTCGACGGACCTGCGGCACTCGCTGCTCTCGCATGTGCTGAGCGAGGGGTCCACCGCAATCGATCCGGTCCTCACCGACGTGGTCCCGGACCGGCGCCACCCGCGCTTCGAGTCACTGTTCGAGCAGCGTGTGTTCCTCGACCTCGTCGCCCGTGGCCTGCACGTGACACCGCAGGTCGAGAGCAACCGTCGCGCGATCGATCTCGTCGTGACCGGTGCGGCTGGACGCCTCGCCGTCGAGTGCGACGGAGAGGCCTTCCACACCACGCCGGAGCGTCGGGCCGCGGACCTGGACCGCGAGCAGGAGCTGGTCCGCTGTGGCTGGACGTTCGAGCGGGTGCGTGAGTCGAGCTACCACCTCGACCGGGATGCGGCGCTCGCGCCCGTGTGGGCGGCCCTCGACCGATTGGGTATCGGACCGTTGACCGCTCCGGCGTCCTCGGTCGAGCAGCCGGTGGCGCCCCGCCCGACGTCCCGTCCCCGCCCTGCTCCGGCGGTGGGCCCGGAGCCATCCGTCGGGACCCCC
>JAKDLE010000514.1 GCA_030453005.1 Pseudonocardia sp.
GCAGCGTCGGCAGCAGTTCCACGGTCGGTGCCCTCCTGGTCCATGGGTTAGGCCGAGCCCAGCCAGGATCCGATGACGTAGCTGCAGGAGAACCCGGAGACGTAGGCGGTGGACAGCGCACCGCCGCTGTTCTGGATGCCCCACAGCTCGATGTAGTCGGTGGTGCCGTTGCACTGGATGATCGCCGAGCAGGTCGACGCTCCGAAGAAGGCCGGGGTCGACGGGGCCCGGTACACCCCGTACGCGGCCTGGTCGATCTGGGTGCCGTTCTTGCGGAACTGGGCGCCGCGGTCCCCGGCCGCGTTCACGTCGAACGCGACCTGCCCGAACAGCTGGTAGTAGCCGGCCCGGTTGGGGGTGTACCGGGACGGGTTGACGCCCGTCGAGTGCCCGCCCAGGGAGTCGCGGAACTCCGCGTTCATCGTGATCGGCGTCCAGAGGACGTTGGTCAGGGACTGGGTGGCGGTCTGGTACATGTGCAGGATCGGCACGTTGAGGTCGGAGGCGCGGAGCTTCTGCCCGGCGGTGTAGGCCAACGGGGGTGTCCTCTCTACAGGCCGAGCACGGCCGGGTCGCGGACCGTGACCGGGGACCCGGCGGGCCGGGCGAGCGGAAGCGGATCGACGGTCATGGTCTGCGGGCTGGTCGGGTCGGTGCAGCCGGTGACGGGGGCCGGGACACCACCGATGTCGAGGGGGAACGGGTAGGCGTCGGCGGTGGTGGACCAGCGGGGCCCTGAGGTGGTGGTGACGCTGATCGAGGTCGCGCCGCCGGCGGCGGCGGCGGCGAGGGTGGAGTCGTCGGTGTCGAGGTGCAGCACGCCCTGGCCGGTGTCGCCGGCGTCGGCGGCCAGGGTGACCACGTTCCAGGGCTGGTAGGGCGAGCAGTTCGCGGTGACCGTCCAGCGGTGCTTGGCGATGGCCATCGTGTAGCCCTCGACGATCAGTGGCGTCGCGGCGTCGGGGGTGACCTGGGCGCGGATGGTGTGCAGGCGCTCGACGTCCACGCGGGTGCCGGGGATGACGTCGAGCCAGCCCGGGGCCAGGGCCGGGGACGCGGCGAGGTCCAGGGTCAGCTGCGGGTAGCGGTAGCCGGGGCGGGTGCCCAGGTGGACCAGCCAGGCGGCGTAGAGCGGCAGCGCGAGGTCGGTGACGGCGTTGACGTCGACCGAGGAGTCGTAGGTGCCGATCGCGGCGGTCCCGAGCGGGCCGGTGGTGTCGGTGAAGGTGGCGCCGCCGCCGCCGGTGCGGGTCGCGGTGACCTTGTTGCGGTTGCGCTGGTCGTCGTCGACGGCGTCGAAGGGTGGGGCGAGGTCGAAGGCGGCGGCATCGACGGTGAGCACGACGGTGCCCAGCTCGCGGCGGCGCCGGGTGGTGTAGGCGATCCCGTCGTCGCGCCCGTCCCACAGCACGCCCTGGTCGGCGGTCTCGCACTCGCGCAGCAGCTCCAGCAGCGGCGCGACCCGCTGGGCGCCCATCCGGTCGGCCGGGGAGGTCAGGGTGCCGCCGCCGCCGTAGGCGGTGAAGTCCAGGGCGTTCTCCGCGCACAGCCGGGCCAGGCGCCCGGTCCCGGCCGGGGTGATGAAGTCCCCGGCGTTCGCGACGAGCTCCGCGCGGACGTCGAACATCGAGGTCTGCACGTTCTCCACCGAGATGTGCCCGACCACGGTGGCCGGCGACAGCGCACCGGTCGGGTTGACCTCGACGCGGGTGATGATCCCGCAGGTGTCCCCGGCCAGAATGCCGGCCTGGTAAAAGGCGAACACGGCGTCGGTGGTGATCGTGCCGAAGCGCCAGTCGACGTCCGGGCCGTCCTGGACGAGCTCCAGCGAGAGGCGCAGCGCGACCCCTGTGACGCCGAACGCGATCGGGCCGCTGGTGGCCAGCTCGACGTCGTCGCGGTCGTAGGCGTGCAGCGACAGCGCGCCCGCGGTGCGGAACTCCAGGTCCCAGCGCACCGCCGAGCCAGTGGTGTAGACGCGCAGGATCACGGTGTGGTCGGGCGCCTCGGTGTCGGGGAACTCGATGAGCAGCCGGGTCTGCTGCGCGCCGCCCACCGCGGTGTAGGAGGGTACGACCCCGACGAAGGCGGCGCCGTTGAGCTCGGGCAGCGGGGCGGAGGCGATGAACACCTCCGACTCGGCGAACTTCGGGGTCCCGGAGATCGTCATGGGCACCTCGCCGACGGCGGGGGTGACGTACTCGGCGGCCTTCCCGTCCTCGCCGGGCCAGTAGACGACGACGCTGGGCGAGGTGGTCAGGGCGCGGCGGATCGGGGACAGCACCGGGGAGGCGCCCTGCATCATGCGCCGGGTCACCCCGGACGCCGACAGGGCCACGGTCGCGTCGGTGCCGGTGAGGTTCCAGGCCGGGGTGAACCCGTCGGCATACCCCTGGAACGCCACCTGGAAGGTCCCGCTGCCGGGGTCGATCCGGACCCGGACCGGGGTGTTGCGGCGCACGTTCGGCCAGTTCGGTGACTGCCCGCCCAGGGAGTAGGCGCCGGCGGTGTTGTCCAGGGTGAGGGTGCACTGCGCGGGCGGGGCGGTCGAGGTCTCGTCGGCCCGCCCGATCGTGATGGCGATGGAGTCGTCGCCGCTCTGGCGGACGTCGGCGGTGACGTCGGCCCACACCCAGGTGCCCGGGTCGGCGGCCAGGTCCGCACCCCAGGCGATCTCCACGGCCAGGCGGGCGCCGGGCAGCACGTGGGGCAACAGCAGCTCACCGGGCGCAGTGGAGCCGCCGTAGAGACCCTCGCCGTAGAGGCCCTCGCCGTAGCCGGCCATCAGGTCACCACGACGCCGATCACCCGGTCGGTGAACTCGCCCGTGCCACCGTCGACCCGGTACTTCGCGGTGAACGTGGTCGTGCCCGCGCTGCACGCCACCGCCGACACCGACGAGTAGTTCTGGGACGCGCCGGACCCGTTGTGCCGGGTCCCGTTGCCGTCCGCCGCGGCGACCACGGTCGCGCCCGCCGCGGCGAAGGACTGGTAGACGTCGTCCGAGGTGGTCTGGTTGCGCATCCTCGCCGTGAGGAACACCAACACGGTGCGGGGCGAGGCGAGCGTGACCGAGGTGGACGGCCCGACCGTGGCCAGGTCGGTGAAGCTCGTCGACGCCGTGGTCTGCAACGCGGCGACCGTCGCGCCGCCCCCGGCGAGGGCGTCGCTCGCGGCGTCCTGCGCGGCCTCGGCGGTGGCGTCGATGTCGGCCAGCGCCTGGTTGAGCGGGGTGTCCCAGTCGGGCGAGCCGGGGACGGGCGGGGTGTAGGCCATCGCTCAGGCTCCCTGGATCTGGATCTTGCCGGTGCGGACGAGCTGCATGAACAGCGCCGCGAACGCCGAGTCGGTGTTCCCGGCGAACCGCACCGTGAGGCCCGCCCCGCCGCCGGCCGGGCCGGCGGGGGCG
>JAKDLE010000515.1 GCA_030453005.1 Pseudonocardia sp.
CTCTGGGACAGTCAGCGGCAGCACCGTCACGTCGGGCACCCCGCCACCCGCGTCGAGCGCGGCGAGCACGGCGTCGACGTCGCGGTGCACGGGCACGGCTGACGGGTCGACGAGGCACTCGTCGGCGATCTCGGCGGCCAGCTCGGCGGCGTCCTCGCTGGTGGTGTCGGTACTGGTGTCGAGCACGCACCACTGCAGGAGCGCGGGATCGGCCTCGTCGCCCGGCTCGGCCAGTTCGGCCCAGTCGAGCGTGAACAGCGCCTCGTCGATCCCGGTGACGGGCGCGGTGAGCGCGCCATGCGCCATCGGGCGCATCACGAGCGCCGACGCGGACGCGACCGGCGCCCCGTCCGGGTCGAACACGGCGACGGCTGTGACGAGCTCGTCCCCCGTCGCGTTCGGGGCGGTCAGCCGCACCCGCAGGTCGGTGGCCCCGGTCGCGTGCAGAGCCAGGTCGGTCCAGGCGAACGGCAGCCGGACGGTCGACGGGTTGGCGCCGAGGAAGCCCGTGGCGTGCAGCGCCGCGTCGAGCAGGGCGGGGTGCAGGGCGTAGTCGCCGACCGTGTCGCGCACGCCCTCGGGTAACGCGACTTCAGCGTACACCTCGCGGCCGCCGTCGCCGTCGCGGGTCCAGGCCGCCCGTAGGCCGGTGAACGCCGGGCCGTACTCGTAGCCCGCCTCCGCGGCGGCCGGGTAGAACCCCTCGACGTCGACGGGCTCGGCGCCCGCAGGCGGCCACTGCCCCAGCGGGGCGGGCCGATCGGCAGGCCCCGGCCGGACGACGGCCTCGGCGTGCCGGGTCCACACGCCCTCGCGGCGGGTCGCGACGGTCACGAACCGCCTGCCGCCGTCGTCGGGGGCGCCGACGAGCACCTGAACGTCCACCCCGCCGGAGCCGATCATGGCGGGCGTGTGCAGCGTCAGCTCGTCGACGTGGTCGCAGCCCGCCTCGTCGGCGGCCCGCCACACCAGCTCGGCGAACCCGGTGCCCGGCAGCAGCGCGGTGCCCTCGACGGCGTGGTCCGCGAGCCACCCGGTGCGGGCGGGGTCGAGCCTGCCGGAGAGCACCACCTCGTCGCGGTGGACCAGCTGGGTGGCGCCGAGCAGCAGCGGGTGACCGGTCGGGTCGAGGCCTGCGCCGGTGGCGTCGGCGGCGACGCCGCGGTCGAGCCAGTGCCGCTGGTGGTCGAACGCGTAGGTGGGCAGCTCGGTGGCCGCGCGGACGACCTGGCGCGCGGCGACGGGCGGGAGCAGCGCGCCGCGGTCGATCCGCGCTCCGGCCGCCCAGGCCGATAGGGCCGCCGTCAGCAGGGCGCGCGGGCCGGGGACGGCGCGGCGCAGGGTGCCGTGCACGGCGACGGCGCCGGCGTCGAGCCCGACGTCGGCGAGGACGTCGGTGACCGCCGTGGTCAGCGTGGGGTGCGACGACACCTCGACGAAGTGCCGGTGGCCGCGGGCGGCCAGCGCGGCGACGACCGGGTGGAACGCGACGGCGCGGCGCAGGTTGCCGAACCAGTACTCGGGCGTCGCCTCCGGCCCGTCGAGCGGGTTCGCCCGCTCGCCGTCGACGGTCGAGAACCACGGCAGCTGGGCCGGGCGCGGGATGATGCCGGCGACGGCGTCGAGCAGGTCGTCGCGCAGGGCGTCCATCGACGCGGAGTGCGCGGCGTAGTCGACGGCGACGCGGCGGACGACCAGCGCACCCACGTCGGGGTCGGCCAGCAGCGCGTCGACGGCGTCGGCGGGGCCGGACACGACGGTCTCGGCCCTGCTGTTGCGGGCGGCCACCCCGATCGCGGGATGGCGCTGCGCCAGCAGCTCGGCGGCGACGTCGGCGGGGCCGCTGACGATCGCCATCGCCCCGGTGGTGGCGGCCACCAGCCGGGCCCTGGCGCAGACGATCGCGGCGGCGTCGTCGAGGTCGAGGACGCCGGCGACGCCCGCGGCAGCCACCTCGCCCTGCGAGTGCCCGACGACGGCGGCGGGCTCGGCACCGAGCGCGCGCCAGGTCGCGGCGAGCGACACCATGACCGCCCACAGCATCGGCTGCACGACGTCGGTGCGGCCCGTCCACCAGCCGGTGGTGTCGCGCAACACCGCGTGCGGATCCCAGTCGACGTGCGCGGAGAGCGCGATCGCCGCCCTGTCGAACGCGGGATCGAAGGCACGCCCGAACGCGGGCGCGTCGAGGAGGTCGGCGGCCATGCCGACCCACTGCCCGCCCTGGCCGGAGAACACCCACACGGGCCCGGCCCCGCCGACGACCCGACCGGTCACGGCGGTCCAGGACGGGTCCCGGCCTTCCTCGACGTCAGCGTCGGGGGCGTCGGGGGCGTCGAGGACGGTCAGGCGGTCGGCGTCCGGTCCCGTCGCGTGCTCGGCGACGGCGACCCAGCCGGCGTGCAGCGCGGCGGGGTCGGCGCCCCGCACGGCCGCGCGGCGGCTCAGCGGGCTGCGTGCGCCGCTCAGCGCGGCGGCGACGGCCGGGATCCGGTGGGCCAGGGTCGCGGAGGCGTGCTCGCCCAGCCGCCTGGCCAGCGTCGCGAGCGCGGCCGGGGAGTCCGCCGACGCCGTCCACGGCGCCGGGCCTGCGGGGACGTCGAGAGAGACGTCCTCGGGCTGCGGGTCCGGTGCCGCAGGGGTCTCCTCCAGCACCACGTGCACGTTGGTGCCGGAGACCCCGAACGACGAGACGGCGGCCCGCCGCGCGCCCCCCTCGGCGACGGCCCACGGGCGGGTGGAGTCGATCAGCGCGACCGAGCCCGACGTCCAGTCGACCTCCGACGTCGGCGTCCCGGCGTGCAGCGACCCCGGCAGCGTGGCGTGCTCGAGGGCGGCGACGATCTTCAGGACGCCCGCCATCCCGGCGGCCGCGCCGGAGTGGCCGAGGTTCGACTTCACCGCGCCGAGCAGCACCGGCCGGTCGGCGGGGCGGGCCGAGCCGTAGGTGGCCAGCAGGGCCTGGGCCTCGATCGGGTCGCCCAGCGATGTGCCCGTTCCGTGGCCCTCCACGAGGTCGACGTCGCCGAGGCCGAGCCCGGCCGCGGCCACCGCGGCGCGGATCACCCGCTCCTGCGCCGGGCCCGACGGCGCGGTCAGCCCGTTCGACGCCCCGTCCTGGTTCACGGCGGACCCGCGCACCACGGCGCGGACCCTGCGCCCGTCGCGGCGGGCGTCGGTCAGCCGCTCCAGCACCAGCACCCCGGCCCCCTCGGACCACCCGGTGCCGTCGGCGCCCTCGGCGTAGCTCTTGCAGCGCCCGTCGCGGGCCAGCCCGCGCTGGCGGGAGAACTCGATGAACGCGCCGGGGCCGGGCATCACGCTGACCCCGCCCACGATGGCCCGGTCGACCTCGCCGGTGCGCAGCGCGGTGACGGCGCTGTGCAGC
>JAKDLE010000516.1 GCA_030453005.1 Pseudonocardia sp.
GGCGCGCGCTGCCGCAAGTACCGCCGGTCAAGGGCGCGAGTCGCGCGGCACATAGACCGTGTTCCGCGAAGGGAACCCCCACCGGACGCCCGCGCACCACCCCATGACCCGGGGTTGCCGCAGCTCGCCCTTGACCAGGGCATTCCCGTAAGATCTGCCCGCGAAAATGCCCGGTCAAGGGTGGCTAACCGCTACACCTCCGATCATGGCGGAGATCGCGGTCGGGTACTGCCGACGCAGCACCGATCTTCATCGTCGGATTCACCGCCGTCCACAGCAACCGAGTAGCCGGAGCTCGCGCAGAACCCCGGAACTCGGTCTGGCCGGTCAGCTGGCGTCTGGATCGAATTGGGGTGGATGGGCAATGTCCTGCACGTTCCACCGGTCCCCGATCCGGTATCCGTCGCGGCAGACCACCCGCGGATAGTCCGCGACGAACTGCTCGAGCGGCGGGTCGATCAACTCCCGTGCAGGAGATGGTCCACTCTCACGAACGCCCCAGGCCACGCCGAGGCTCGTGGACAGCGCCCGTTCCAGGCGCTGGTGATAGCGGGGCCACATCTGGGTGATCGCCCGCCGCGAGGAGTACAGATCGACCGGCCAGCGTTGCCCGTCGCGGGCGGTACCGGTCGCGCCGAAATAGACGTGACCGTGCAACCGTGCGACGTCGTTGCGGACGACGCCGTCGCGGTCGGTGGCCAACAGGTGCGATACCCGGGTGAGGTAGAGCTGCCCGGGCTGGTACTCCCCCACCGTTGCCCCGCTGCGCCGCTGCCGCGCGTGATACCCGACCTTGAGCAGGGCGTGGTCGTGCAGGCACGCCAGCACGTCGCTCATCGCGGCCTCGATCGCCGCGTCGATCGCGGCGACGTGGTCCTCACGCCCGCCCAGGGTGGATTGCATGTGGAACAGACCCACACTGAGCGGGGCCTCGAAGTACAGCTCGACCGCGTCGACCGGCGGGACCTCGCCGACGGCGGGGTCGAACAGCGGTAGCGGCGCGGGCCGCGTCGACCGGATCGCGTTGGTCGTCACCGATCAGCCCTTCCCGCGGCATGTCTGCTGTGACGCGTGCACACCCACGGTAGGACACCACACCGACGGCCGCACTGGGCTTCACACAGTCGGCCCCTCTCTGCCAAGAAGACCGCGCCAGCGCGATGCTCAGGGCTCTGTCAGGAGCCGCTCGGCGGAGGCGGGGCTGGGGTCCAGTTCAGATCACCGCGGGCGGTCCGCTCACGACGGAACGCGAGGTCGTGGTGGTAGGCCTGCTGGTAGAACGGCCACCAGTGCTGGGGTAGAGCCAGCTGCGCGCGCTGCGCGACACCGCCGGGGGTCGTGGTGGTCGCCTCCTCCGCCGGGCTAGACATCGTCGGCCCGTAGGTCGGTTGGTGCTCCCCGGGGCGGCACTTGCTGTCGATAGCCTCCTTGATCCGGGCCACCACGAACGGCCGCCACCGCGCGTGCCATTCCGCGGTGATGTGCGGGTGGGTGTGGTCGAGGTAGGCCTGCACGTGCGCCGAGCGCAGCCAGGACAGCTCCACCACCACGGGGCGGTGCAACGCCCAGCAATCCGGCAGATCAGCACGGGTCAGCTCGTACCAGGGCACCAGCCGCTCACCGATCCACCGTGCCAGGACGGGCCACTGCTTCGCGGCCTGTTCCTCGGTCATCGCGATCCAGTCGACCGGCGGGTTCTTCTGCTTGTCCTGCTCGGCGAGCAGCTCGGCCACCGCGGTGCGCAGCTGCCCGATCTCCTCCCGGCACACCTCCCACAGTCCGTCCAGCCGCGGTCCTAGGTCCTCCGACACCACCACGGCCAGTTCGGTGTGCAGGCCCGCGACCCTCGCCACGCCGGCCGCGAGCTCGTCGACCCGGGTGTCGACCTGGCCCAGCCGCTCAAGCACGTCGCGGTGCCGCCGCCCGGCCACGACCTCCACCGCGTCCTGCTCCGACAGCTCCGCCCCAGCACCAACCGCAGGCGCCGGCGCGTCGCCCGCCTCGGTGTCATCAGAGGCGGACTTGGAGGCGGACCCGGTGGGGTGGTCGGGCGAGGGGTCCGCGTCGTCGGGCGGCAGGTCGTCGGTGCTCACCGGAGCAGCTTGCTCGATGCCGCCGGCCGGGGCACGGCCACGGGAGAGGCAGGTGCGGGTGGAACCGCTCGCGGCCGCGGCCGGAGCGGGGTCACTACCCCAGCCGGGTCGAGGGCGGGGAGGTGGCGGATCGGCTCGGCGGTCTCCCAGCCCAGCGGTACCCGCTGCGTGCGGCGCAGCCGGCGCAGCGCGGCGGTCGTGGTGCGGTAGCCCGGCGCGAACCGCACCACCACCGGGTGCGGGCCCAGCCCGAGCACATAGGCGTGCCACCGGGGCAGCCCGTAGATCGCCGGACCGGTCACCACCGGCTCCCGGGCCCAGGACCGCTGCGTGGATCGCGACCGGCCACCACCGCCCTCGCTGGCGCCCTCGCTGACCTGCCGCACGAACCGGTGGCCACCGAGGTAGGCCAGCGCGTCGAGGTCGTGGCTGTTCGCGACCCCCGGCAACACCACCTTCGTCGGGAGGTTCGAGAAGATCGTCTGGGCGCGGGTGCGGCCCCACCGCGACTCGAGCTGGGCCAGGTCCTGGGCGACCGCGCACACCGTGATCCCCCACCCGCGCGAATCAGCCGCCCACCCGTCGAGCGGGACCGGGGTGGTGTTCGCGATCTCGTCGAGATAGAACCCCAACGGCGGGCTCAACCGCCCACCGGGCCGGGTCGCCGCGACCCGCTTCGCGGCGTCGAACACCGCCTCGGTCAGCGCGGTCAACAGCGGCGCCACCCGCCGGTCGTCCCCAGCGACCACGTACACGGTGCCCGAGCCCGCCACGAACGTCTCCACATCCAGCTCACGACCTGATGGAGGCGTGCAGGCGGCCGCAACCAGTGGATTGTCGATGAACGTCACCGCCGGAACGACGGCGGAGAAGTACCCGGACCGCTCGTTCGGTGCCGCGGACAGGTTGCGCTGCAGGGTCCCGATCCAGCCCTGCGGGACCAGATGCGGGTGATCTTCCAGCAGCGACACCGGGGTCGGGTCGGTCGGGTTGAGCGCCCAGTCCATCACCGCGGCCATCGTCACCTCACCGATCGCGGCGGCCAGCAGGTAGCAGCGCACGATCTCCGCGGCCTTGGCCGCCCAGAAGTCGGCGTGCTGACCGCTGGCCGCTCCGCCACCGCCGCGGACCAGCGCCCGAGCGCGGGCATCCGCGGTCGCGGCGTCGCCGCACCCCGAGACCGGGTTCCATCCGAACGTTGAGGCCACTCCGCCCAGCCCGGTGTGGGTGTTCAACCCGACCGGGCCGCGTACCGCCCGCAACTGCGCGGTCATCGCGACCA
>JAKDLE010000517.1 GCA_030453005.1 Pseudonocardia sp.
GCCCGCAGCGCTTTCAGACAGGCCACGAGCTCGGGACGATCGTCTTTCTTGCCAGAGGCTTTGTCTTCATAGAACTGTTCGGCGTCGACACCGGCGGCAGTCAGCGCATCGTTTGCGGGACGACAGACGTGGTCCCCTATGACCCCACCGTCATCGGACAACCATCTCGGGCGGGTCTTGCGAAAACTCGGGGGTAGGTCCTCCCGGGTGGCCTGTACCGTTCCCACCACTGGTTCGGCTCACGGGACGGCCAACGCTCATGGGCTCAAGACCTCCCCTGCTCCCGCCACAGGAGGAGGTAGGCCGGGATATCGAAGTGAAGGCGGACGAGCTCAGTCGCGTTCCCGGTCCTGGTGCGCCTGCCCGTCCTGGGGTCGTGACGACGTCGGAAGGTGCGCGCTTGACCTTGGAGTGCACTCCAAGGTCTACCGTGGTGACATGACACGGCAGGAGTCCGCCGCCCGCGGAATGCGGGTAGCTGAACTCGCTGCTGCCGTAGGGGTGCGCCCGGACACGGTCCGCTACTACGAGCGAGCAGGGCTGCTGCCACCGCCGGCCCGCAGCACCGCGGGCTACCGGCAATACGACGACAGTGCGGTGGACCGTCTGAGGTTCATTCAAGGAACGCAACGGCTCGGGCTGAAGCTCGACGACATCCACGACCTACTTGCTATTCGCGATACCGGAACCTGTCCCTGCGAGCCTGCGGGCGAACTACTTGTCCGTCGACTCGCGGAACTGGACGAGCAGATGGAGCGCCTCACCGCACTGCGCGCGGAGATGGCGACCATGCTCAAGGCCCTCCCGGCAGAGGACTGTCTCGAGCCCTCCCCCGGGACTTGGCTCGAAAGCGAAAGGAGGTGACCGCCATGGAGTACTGTCTGTGCCAAGGCTGTGGCTGCGGCTGCTGCTGAGTTTGAAGGAGGGGGCTTCGGCCCCCTCCTGTTTTGTCCGATCCACCGGTATGAAGCGCCGTCGCCACCGTTGTCAGTTTGAGAGGTCGGCTGTACTGATGTCAGAAGTGCTCTGCACACGCCCGGCCGGCGCTGCCTCCTCGTCGAGGATGGCCAGGGTGCGTTTGAGGATCTCATCGGCCCGTGTGCCGATGTCGTCGATCAGTGCGTCGAGTCCGGCCAGGCGGGTGTGGTCGCGGTGTCGGGCGGCGATGCCGCGGTCGAAATACGCTCCGAGCCGTACCGGTGCGGGCGGTGCAGGCGGTGCGGTATCGGCGGCCGGGCGCGGCCTGTCCTCGGCCAGCAGGGGCGGGGGTAGTGCGTGGTCGGGCGCGATGCCGGTCAGGTGGGCACCGGCGATCGCGCCGATCGAGGCAGCCGTGATGGGCTGCGGGGCCAGGGGCAGGTAGCCCCACCTGTCGATGCGGGTGAACACCGGTGCGCCCGGGTAGCGCAGATGCGCGGCCGCGTCGGGCAGTGCGGCTGTTTCGAGGCGGGCCGCGAGGGTGCGGGTACTCGGGTGGCTATCGACGAACTCGAGCACCGCGGCCCACCGGCGTACCGCCGCGGCGCCGTCGCCGGTCAGCGGCAGCGGCGGGCCGGCGGTGGTGACCGTTAGCCCGCCGTCGTCGGCGTGCATGGTCAGGTCGCGGCGGCGTAGCCCGGCGATGGCGGCGTAGGTCATGCCGGCGGCGGCCAGGGTCAGGAGCGCGCCGTCGCGGCGGCCGAACAGCCCGTGTGGCCAGCCCGATACCGGTAGCGCCGCCACGACGGCGTCGACGGTTTCCCGCAGGCGGGCCGCGCGGGCGGCCCGCCGGGCATCGAGGAGTGCGCGGATCGGTTCGGACCGGCCCGGGGCGGGCAGGTGTGCGCTGGTGTGGGCGTAGTTGATCGCTGACATGCGGCGGCGCTGGGTGCCGGGCGTTGCCGGGTGTTCGGCGATAAATGCCGCAAGCGTCGCGGGTGCGGCGGGCAGGGCGGTCGTGTCGGCGGCGGTGCACCAGTCGGTGAACAGGGCCCAGTCATGCCGGTACCGAGCGGGCAGATTCGCCGGGCGCATCGAGCGGTCGGCGCTGGCCTGAGCGGTCTCGGCGGGCGTGGTCATAGTCCGAGGGTGGTGACGGCGTTGCCGATCAGCGGTGCGTGCTCGCGGGCATAGGTTTCGAGCATGGCGGGGCTGGCGTGGCCGGTTTGCCGCATGATCGCGTGCGCATCCGCCCCGGCCCGGAAGGCCTGGGTGACGAACCCGGCCCGCAAGGAGTGCCCGCCGAGGCGGGCGACGAACGCGGCGTCGTAGCCGGCCGCGGCCGCGCGGCGGCGGATCATCTTGTGCACCGCCGCCCCCGACAAGGCGGTATCGGCGAGGTGCCCGGCGCCGCGGATCGGCCGGAACACCGGCGCGGCCGGGTCCGGGATGCTCGGCCAGCGGCCGTGGCAGACGTGCGTGTCCGGTTCGTCGGGGTGGCGCAGCAGGCGGATGACGGCGGGGCGCCCGCCGGTATCGGCCGCGGCGACCACGTGCAGCCAGCGGATGTAGGCGCACGGCCCGCATCCGGCGGGGCTGGCACCGTAGGGCACAGCCCGGGTAGCGCCGCGCCCGTCCTGGTCGGTTTTCGACCGGCCGATCCGCAGGTGCAGCCCGTCGGTCCGGTGCCCGATGACGTCGCCGATCGCCAGGGCGACGAGTTCGCTGCGGCGCAGCGCCGCCGCGAACCCGAGCAGCAGCAGCGCCGCGTCGCGGCGCGCATACACCCGCGCCGCCCACGTGTCGGATTGGGCGTTCATGGCTGTGAGGATCGTGGTGATATCGCCGGTGAGCAGCGGGGCGACCTGGCGCACGGGCCGCTCGCCGGCGGCCGCGCACGCCCGGCGGATCCCGGCGAGTGTGGCGGCCACCAGCGGCGCCGAGGCGGGATTGATGTGCCCGGCGCGGTGATGGCGGTGCCCGATCGCGGCGGCCCAGCGGGCGAGTGTGGCCGGGGCGTAGGCGCGTTGACCCTCCGGGGTGCGCACGGCGGCCGCGTCGGTCAGGTACGCAGCGATGATCGCCGGCGCGGCCGGCAGCGGCGTGTGCCCGCGGGCGGCGCACCAGCCGGTGAAACCGCGCCAGTCCGACGCGTAGGCGCGGCGCGTGTTCGGGGCGGTGGAGCTATGCACCGCGTCGGTGATGCGGGCGGTATCGATCGTGGTCAACGCCGCGGCGGGAGTGCCGGAGTCGAAAAGAGCGCTGTCGGCGCCGGGACGGAGGGAAGGTGGGCCGTACACGGCGCTCATGCTAGCCGCGGGCACCGACAACCAGCGCCGATCACCATCGGTCGGCCGCCACGGACGCCGGAGAACGCCTGGCCTGGGGTTTTCCGGACTTGGGTGCGATAAGGGCAGTTATCGTGCCCAGCCCCGCAGAAACAGCGAGCGACCCGG
>JAKDLE010000518.1 GCA_030453005.1 Pseudonocardia sp.
CGCCGGGGCACCGCGGGCCCCGCCTGGCGGGAGCGGCGTTTCGGAGCGGCACAGCTGCTCGACATCGACGAGCTGCCCGGCGCGGCCGACGAGGGCGCGAGCTCCGACGACTCCCTCGCCGAGCTGCAGCGCGCGTTCCTCGCCTGCGAGTGGGCCGACCGGCGGCCGGTGGAGGTGGAGGTGCCGTTCGAGACCGTCATCGCGGGCGTCGGGGTGCGCGGACGGATGGACGCCGTGTTCGCCGAACCCGACGGCGGCTGGATCGTCGTCGACTGGAAGACCGGCCCGCCGCCGACCGACGAGCGGCTGCCTGCGCTCGCCGTGCAGCTCGCGGCCTACCGGATGGCGTGGGCGGCACTGGCGGGCTGCCCGCCGGAGCGGGTGGGGGCCGCGTTCCACTACGTGCGCTCGGGGGTGACGCTGCGGCCGGTCGACCTGCTCGACGTCGACGGGTTGCGCGCGTTGCTGGACTCGGTCCCGGCCCAGGATGCTGCCGCTCAGAGCAGCGCGTAGAGCTTGGTGACCGTGTTCCAGTTCCGCGCGGTGACGGCCACGCCGAGATGTTTCTCGACGAAACCGCCCACCGGGGGCGCGGCGAGCAGGCCGTCCGGACACCATTGGTAGAGCACCCGCTCGCCGAGCACGGCGCGGTCGGGGTCGAGGGCGACGGGGTCGTGCGCGGCGAGCCGCGCCGGGTCGGGCGCCGCCGCGAGGACGTGGGCCATCATCCGCGAGCCGTCCGTCGCCACGTCGGCGAAGGGATGCCCGTCGACGATCGTGCGTAGGGCGTCGGCGGTGAGCACGACGCAGCGCACGTCGAACCCGAACCGCTCCCGCAGCGCGACCTCGATCCGCGGCGCATGCTCCTCCTCCGGACCGGTGATCACGGCGTTCCCGCTGTTCAACACGGTGCGCACGTCGTCGAAGCCGAGCTCGGAGAGGAGCTCGCGCAGGTCGGCCATCGCCATGCGCTTCGCGGTGCCGACGTTGATCCCGCGCAGCAGCACGGCGAACCGCGCCATCAGGCGGTGGGTGCGGCGTCGCGGTACACCTTCGCCGCCCAGAGGATCAGCGGGATCTGCAGCGGCAGCCGACCGTAGGCGACCAGTTGCTCGGTGAGCGACCGGTCCGACCAGTCGACCGCCATCTTGATGTTCGCCGGGAAGACGGCGACGAACAGTGCGGCGGCCGCGAGCCCGGCCCAGCGCCGGGTGCGCGGTACGGCGATCGCTCCCGCCACGCCCAGCTCGGCCACCCCAGAGACGTAGGTCCACGGGCGCGGCCCGCCCGGGAGCGCGGCGGGCACCAGTGCGTCGAAGAAGGCGGGGGCGGCGAGGTGCGCCACGCCCGCGGTACCGAGGAAGGCGGCGAGGGCCACGGCGGCGCCGGGTCGGGTGGTCACGAGCCTGATCGTCGCACGGGTCGACAGCGTCGCTGGTCACGAGCCCGGATACCCTCCGCGCGTGGTAACCGACCGGCGCCGTCGGCCCGTGGCGGATCCGTCGCTGGTCGGGCCCGTGCGCATGCCCGACTCCACGGTCACGCCCCTCGGGTCGCTGCTGCGCCGTCTCCTGATCGCGTTCGGTGCCCTCACGGCCACCGCGCTCATCGTCTACTTCGGCCGCGACGGCTACGTCGACAACAACAGCGACGCCCCGATCACCCTGGCCGACGCGTTCTACTACGCCACGGTGTCGGTGTCGACCACCGGCTACGGCGACATCGTGCCGGTGACCGACCTGGCCCGGCTGCTGACCACGATCTTCGTGACGCCGCTCCGGCTGATCTTCCTGATCACGTTCGTCGGGACCACGGTGGAGCTGCTCACCGAGCGGTCGCGGCAGTCGTTCCGCATCGATCGTTGGAGGTCACGCGTGCGCAACCACACGATCGTCGTCGGCTACGGCACGAAGGGCCGCGCGGCGGTAGACACGCTGCTCGGGGACGAGGCCACCACCGACGACATCGTCGTCGTCGACACCGACCGCGCCCAGCTCGACGCCGCGTCCGCGCTCGGGCTGGTCACCGTCACCGGCAACGCCACCCGGTCGAGCGTGCTGCGCATCGCGGGGGTGGCGCAGGCCTCCGCGCTGGTCGTGGCCACCAACCGCGACGACACCGCCGTGCTGGTGACGCTGACCGCGCGCGAGCTGGCTCCGAACCTCCGGATCGTGGCGTCGGTGCGGGAGTCGGAGAACGTGCACCTGCTGCGGCAGTCGGGCGCGAACTCGGTGGTGGTCTCCGCGGAGACAGCAGGCAGGCTGCTCGGCGCCGCGACCACCAGCCCGAACGTCGTCGAGGTGGTGGAGGACCTCCTGACGCCCGACGCCGGGTTCGCGATCAGCGAGCGTGAGGTGGAGCCGTCGGAGGTCGGCGGGTCGCCGAGGCACCTCGTCGACATCGTGCTCGCGGTGGTCCGCGGCGACGACCTCCTCCGGGTCGACTCCGCCGCCGTCGACACCCTGGAACCCGGCGACCGCCTCCTCTACGTCCGCAAGGCCAGCCTGCCTGACGAGGACTGACCCGCGAGTCGGGGTCTCCGTGCGCGGTAACGTGCGACGGTGCGTCTGGCCACGTGGAACGTGAACTCGGCCCTCTCCCGGCTGCCCCGGCTGCTGCCCTGGCTCGACGAACGGGCGCCCGACGTGGTCTGCCTACAGGAGACGAAGCTGTCCGACGCGGCCTTCGCCGAGTCGTTCGACGCGCCACTCGCCGAGCGCGGCTACCAGGTCGCGCACGTCGGCGAGGGCCGCTGGAACGGGGTGGCCGTGCTCTCGCGAGTCGGGCTCGACGACGTGGTGCGCGAACTGCCCGACGTCCCGCGCTTCCCCGGTCCGGACGCACCGGCCGAGGCCCGTGCGGTCTCGGCCACCTGCGGCGGGCTGCGCGTCACGTCGGTCTACGTGCCCAACGGCCGCACCCCCGACGATCCGCACTTCACCTACAAGCTGGAGTGGCTCGCTGCGCTGCACGCCTCCGTGACGGAACCCGGGACGACCGTGATCGCGGGCGACGTCAACGTCGCCCCCACCGACGACGACCTCTGGGACCCGTCCCTGTTCGTCGACGCCACCCACGTCACCCCCGCCGAACGCAAGGCGCTCGCGGAGCTGCAGGGGCTGGGGCTGCGCGACGTCGTACGCGACCGCTGGCCGACCGAGCGGGTGTTCAGCTACTGGGACTACCGCGCCGGCCGCTTCCACCAGGACAAGGGGATGCGCATCGACCTGGTGCTCGCCGGGGCGGAGGCGGCCGGACGCGTCGCCGCCGCGTGGATCGACCGCAAGGCACGCAAGGGTAAGGGCCCGAGCGACCACGCGCCGGTGATCGTCGACCTCGACACGCCCGCGCCGCTGCGGTTGGTGGCCGTCC
>JAKDLE010000519.1 GCA_030453005.1 Pseudonocardia sp.
ACGTGCACCCGCCCACGGATCCCGAGCCGCGCACACGCGTACGCCACGCCCTGCCCGTGGTTGCCCGCACTCGCGCAGACGGCGCCCGCGGCCCGCTCCTCGGGGTCGAGCCCGGCCAGCAGGTTGTAGGCGCCGCGCAGCTTGTAGGACCGCCCGACCTGCAGGTCCTCGCGTTTGAGCCACACGTGCGCCCCGGCGACGTCGGACAGGCGGGAGCTGCGCTGCAGCGGAGTGGTCAACGCGACGCCGGCGAGCCGGGTGGCGGCGGCGGCGAACGGGTCGGAGGTCACGGCCCGATCCTCCCCGCCCCGCACGGCGGCGCTCGCGCGGCCCCCGGTCACTCCGCACGCTCGCAGATCACCGACTCGGAACCGGCAGCGCGCCGCTCAGTGGGTCTGCGCGCGCCAGTCGGCCGGGACGCGCCCCGCGGGACCGGGGGACGGCTGGTCCAGGGGACGGTGCCGGGGCGGCGCGAGCTCCGGGCCCGTGCCGCTATCGGAGGTCAGGTAGTCGAAGAACCAGTCCTCGCCGGGCTCGTAGCTGCGCATGATCGGGTGTCCGGTGGCGGCGAAGTGGGCACTGGCGTGCTGGGCGGGAGAGGAGTCGCAGCAGCCGACGTGCCCGCACTGTGCGCAGCGGCGCAGATGCACCCACCACCCGCCGACGACGTCGCAGTCGCCGCAGCCGGGACCGCTGGGCGCGACAGTGGGGTCGATCGGAGCGTTCACGTCCACATCATGGGGGCGCGACGGGCGCACGGGAAGGGACCGCTAGTCGAGCAACGCGTGGGCGGTCTGGGTCCACAGGTCGAGGTGCGGGTCGGTGCGGGGGTCGCGCGGGTCGATCGCGTAGGTGAGGCCGACCCCGCGCATGCTCGTGAACAGCAGGTCACGGACCTGCGGGTAGCGGGGGTGCGCGCTGATCGCGGCTCCGAAGAAGCGGTCCAGACGGTCGCGGATCGTGGCGCCGAGGTCACGCTCCTGCGGGAGCAGGGCGGCGCGCAGGTCGTCGTCGGTGCGGGCGGCCGTCCAGAGCTCGACGGCGGCCCAGAACGTCGGCTCGGCGAACGTCCGCCACATCAGCTCGACGCCGCGGTCGAGGCGCTCGGCGGGGGAGAGCCCGGCCGCGAGGTCGTCGATCCCCGCGGCGGAGTCGTCGAGGCGCCGGGTGGCGAGATGGCCCGCCGCGGCGACGAGCAGCGCGGCGCGCGAGGGGAAGTGGTGCAGCAGGCGCCCCCGCGACACCCGGGCGCGGGCCTGGATGCGCAGCGTCGTCGCGCCGCCGTACCCGTCCTCGACGAGGCAGGCGACCGCGGCGTCGAGGATCCGGGCCCGGCTCGCCGCCGTCCGCTCCTCCTGGCTCATGACCGCCACGATAGCGGTCAGCGTTGACTCTTTCCCGGAGGTCGTCGTACTCTTCCGCGATGGGCCGACTGGACTGGCTGCACCGCATCGAATCGCTGGACCCAGTGGCCGACGCCGTCGAGATCTACCGGATCAGCGCCACCCACGAGTTCCCGTGGGACTACAACCAGGCGCTGTCGTTCGCGTTGTTCCGCACCTACGCGGTACCGAGCATCGGCGGCCTGCTCGCGGAGACGGGCGAGTTCACCGGCGCCACGCAGAAGCGCTACGACGACACCGCCCTCATCCTCGACGCCGTGCTGGAGCACGGGCACGCGAGCACGCAGGGCCGCACCGCGATCCGCCGGATGAACCGGATACACGGTGCCTACGACATCTCTCACGCCGACCTGCTCTACGTGCTCGCCACGTTCGTCGTGGTGCCCATCCGCTGGGTCCGGTTTCGGGCCCGCGGTGGGGGAGCTGGGCTGGCGTCCGCTCTCGGAGCACGAACGGATCGCGAGCACCCAATACTACCGCAAGCTCGGCGCCCACATGGGGATCAAGGGCATGCCGGAGACCCGCCAGGGCTTCGCCGAACTCATGGACGACTACGAGCGCACGCACTTCGCCTACCACCCCGGGGCCCGCGCCGTCGCCGACGCGACGCTGGCCCTGTTCACCACGTTCCCGCCGAACCACCGCGCCCCGTCCCGGCTGGTCACCCGCTTCTCCTACGGCCTGATGGACGACGCGCTGCGCGCCGCGTTCCGTTATCCGCGCATCTCCGCGCTGGAGCAGCGGCTCGCCCGCGGCGCGATCATGGCGCGCAGCCGGGTGGTGCGGATGCTCCCGCCGCGGGCCGAGCCCCGTTACGCCCGGCACCTGCCCAACATCCGCAGCTACCCCGACGGCTACGACGTCGCGGACCTCGGCACGTTCCCTCAGGGCTGCCCGGTGCCCCGCGACGCCGAGCCCCCGGCCGCGGCGGGCTGACCTCGGCCGGTCTCGGTGCGGCCCGACGGACTACGATGTCGATCAAGGCACCGACGTTGCTCGTTGATCTCTGCGAGCGACGTCAGCGTCTTGATCGACGTCCGAGACCGACGTGCCGCGCAGCGGCTCAGGGTGGAGGTGCGCTCGTCGTGCCGATGCGCAGGGCGACCGGCAGCGTCACGTCGGCGGGGCGATGCCCTGCGACCAGGTCCATCGCGGCCTGTGCGGCGCGCCTGCCCTTCTCGTCGGTGGGCTGCACGACCGTGGTGAGCCGGGTGTCGCCGAGCCACGGCAGCTCGGCGCCGTCGAAACCGGCCACGCTCAACTGATCCGGCACCGCCAGGCCCAGCCCGGCGGCGGCCTGCAGCACCCCGGCGGCCAGGACGTCGCTCTGCGCGAGCACGGCGGTGGGTCGGCGGGCGGCGGGCACGTCGAGCAGGGCACGTCCGGCGCGCACGCCCTCGTCCACGCTGTTGCTCGCCACCTCGAACGCGGGCACCGGGCCGAACACGTCCTCCACGCCCGTCAACCGGTGGCGGACGTCGCGGTAGTAGCCGCGGGCGCGACGGGCGGCGTCGACCGGGCCGCGCCGCCCGTCGAGACGCAACGGCATCGTGACGACCTCCACCCGCCGGTGACCGAGGCCGTGCAGGTGGGCAGCGAGGTCGGCGGTGCCACGGCGGTCGTCGATGTCGATGAGCACCACGCCGTCGACGACCGGGCCCTCCACCGCCACGATCGGCACCCCGCGGGCCCGCAGCGCGTCGAGCGCGGGGTCGTCCTCGAGGCCGCAGGTGGCGAAGATCGCGGCGTCCAGCGGGATGCGCGCGATCTGTTGCACCGAGGGTCGCCCGGTGTCGCCCGCGAGCAGGAGCAGGCCGACCCCGTGCGGGCCGAGGACCTCGGTGATGCCGTCGAGCAGCTGCACCGCGACCGGGTCGCGGAACGCGTAGAGCAGCCGCTCGCCGACGAACGCACCGACGACCCCGCTGGAGCCCCGGCGCAGTGAGGCGGCGAGCGGGTCCG
>JAKDLE010000520.1 GCA_030453005.1 Pseudonocardia sp.
GATCTCTCCCAGAAGATCACCGTTGATGCACGTGGCGAGATTCTCGAACTGAAGAGCACGGTCAACACGATGGTCGACCAGCTGCAGAGCTTCGCCGACGAGGTCACCCGGGTGGCCCGCGAGGTGGGCACCGAGGGCAAGCTCGGCGGCCAGGCGCAGGTCCGCGGCGTGTCGGGCACCTGGCGCGACCTCACCGAGAACGTCAACCAGCTCGCGTCCACGCTCACCACGCAGCTGCGGGCGATCTCCGCGGTGTCCACGGCGGTGTCCAGCGGCGACCTGACCCAGCAGATCCGGGTGGCCGCCCTCGGCGAGGTGGCCGAGCTCAAGGACACGATCAACAAGATGATCGTGGCGCTGCGCGAGACCACCACCACGAACGCCGAACAGGGCTGGCTCGACTCCAACCTCGCCCGCATCGGCGGCCTGCTGCAGGGGCAGCGCGACCTCGGTGCGGTCTGTCAGATGATCATGAACGAGGTCGCCCCGCTCGTCGGCGCACAGGTCGGTGCGTTCTTCCTGGCCACCGGCCACGGCCCGGCACAGCCGGCGTCCGAGTCGCGCTGGGCGCTGACGGGCGGCTACGCGCTCGCCATGACCGACCCGCCCGTGGCCGTGCGCTCCGGCGAGGGCCTGGTGGGCCAGGCCGCGATGACCGGCGAGACCGTCCTGATATCCGACGTGCCGCAGGACTATCTGCCGATCCGGTCCGGGGTGGGCGGCGCGGCGCCGCGGGCGGTGGTCGTGCTGCCCGTGCCGTTCGAGGGGATGTCGCTCGGGGTGATCGAGTTCGGGTCGGTCACCCCGTTCTCCGCGCTGCACCTGGCGTTCCTGGAGCGCCTCGTCGGCACGATCGGCGTCGCACTGGCCACGATCCAGGCCAACCGACGCACCGAGGAGCTGCTGGCGCAGTCCCAGGGCCTGGCCACCGAGCTGCAGGACCAGTCCGCCGAGCTGCAGCGCGCCAACGCCGAGCTGGAGGAGAAGGCCGAGGAGCTCTCCGAGCAGAACCGCAACGTCGAGATCAAGAACATGGAGATCGACGCGGCCCGGCGCGGGGTGGAGGAGAAGGCCCAGCAGCTCGCGCTGGCCAGCCAGTACAAGTCGGAGTTCCTGGCCAACATGAGCCACGAGTTGCGCACCCCGCTGAACTCGCTGCTGCTGCTCTCCCGCCTGCTCGCCGACAACGCCGACGACAACCTCACGCCCCGCCAGATCGAGTTCGCAGGCACCATCCACGGGGCCGGGTCGGACCTGCTGATCCTGATCGACGACATCCTCGACCTGTCCAAGATCGAGGCTGGTCGGGTCGACGTCGACACCGCGGTGGTCGAGCTGGCCGAGGTGTGCCACCACGTCGAACACGCCTTCGGCCCGCAGGCCGAGGACAAGGGCCTGGAGCTCACGGTGCACACGGCCCCCGACCTGCCCGCCACGATCACCACCGACGCGCAGCGGCTGCACCAGGTGCTGCGCAACCTGCTGGCGAACGCGTGCAAGTTCACCGACGCGGGCGGTGTCTCGCTCACTCTGACGACCGCCCCGTCCGGCACGCTCTACGGCGTGCCCGCACTCGACGCCGCGCGCCAGGTGATCGCGTTCTCGGTGCGCGACACCGGCATCGGCATCCCCGACGAGAAGTTCACCATGATCTTCGAGGCGTTCCAGCAGGCCGACGGCACCACCAGCCGCAAGTACGGCGGCACCGGGCTGGGCCTGTCGATCAGCAAGGAGCTGGCCCGGATGCTCGGCGGGCGCATCGACGTCACCTCCCAGGTGGGCGTCGGATCGGAGTTCACGCTGTTCCTGCCCGACGAGCTCCCCGCGGTGACGGCCACGGCCCGCGTCGCGCCGCGGCGCCGGAGCGGCGTCACCGACCCCGTCCCCAGCGGCGGGACGGCCCGTCCGGCCCCCAGCTCGCCCATCCTGCGCGCCGCGTCCGGCGCCGCCTCCCGTCCGGTCCCCGAGCTCGACGGGGTCACCGTGCTGATCGTCGACGACGACGTGCGCAACGTGTTCGCCCTGACCAGCGCGCTGGAGCTGCACGGGCTCACCGTGCTCTACGCCGACAACGGCCACGACGGCATCGCGATGCTCACCGACCACCCGGGCGTCGACGTCGTGCTGATGGACGCGATGATGCCCGACATCGACGGCAACGAGACCACCCGCCGCATCCGCGCGCTGCCGTGGGGCGCCGAGCTGCCCGTGGTGTTCCTGACGGCGAAGGCGATGCCCGGTGACCGGGAGTCGAGCCTCGCGGCGGGGGCAACCGACTACGTCACCAAGCCCGTGGACCTCGACGAGCTGCTGGTGCTGATGGGCTCCTGGGTGGCCACGCGAGGCGACGTCGGAGCGCGCATCGCCGCTGTGCGCACCGGCGCAGGCCGCACCGACGCAGGCCGCACCGACGCAGGCCGCACCGACGCAGGCCGTGCTGCGGGGCGGTCGTGAGCGCCGCACGGGTACTCGCCGTGGACGACCGCCGGGAGAACCTGCTCGCCTTGGCGGCCATCCTGGAGGGCCTGCCGATCGAGATCGAGTCGGTCACCAGCGGCGAGGATGCGCTCAAGCGGCTGCTCACCGGCGACTACGCGGTGATCCTGCTCGACGCGCACATGCCCGGCATGGACGGTTTCGAGACCGCCGGGCACGTCAAGCAGCGCGAGCGCACCCGGCACATCCCGATCCTGTTCCTCACCGCCGTGGACTACGACCCGCACCTCGCCTTCCGCGGCTACCAGGCGGGTGCCGTGGACTACATCACCAAGCCGTTCGACCCGTGGGTGCTGCGGTCGAAGGTGGCGGTGTTCGTGGACCTGTGGTCGATGCACAGCGAGCTCGCCGCCCGGGCGGGCGAGGTGGGCAGGCTGCGACGCACCGTGAACGAGGCCGCGCGCCTGCTCGACGGCACCGGTACCGACGCCGAGGTCCGGGCCCAGGCCCGGGAGCGGCTGCGGCGCGACGCCGAGGACCGGTAGCGGTTTCGAGCGCCGGCGTTCTCAGGCCCGCACCAGGCAGAACGGGTGCCCCGCGGGGTCGAGGAAGACCCGGAAGCTCTCGGGCCGGGGTTGCACGCTGTGCTTGCACGCCCCGACGGCCAGTATGCGCTCCTCGCCGACGTCGAGGTCGGGCACGTCGAAGTCGATGTGGGCCTGCTGCGGCTGCTCGGAGCCGGGCCACTGCGGCGGGCGGTGCTCGGGCGCGCGCTGGAACGCGAGTGTCGGCCCGCCGCCGGAGGCGCGGAGCTGCACCCAGTGGGGCGGGTCGGCCCCGGCCGGCGGCTCCGGGTCGAGCTCCCAGCCGGTGATGTCGGAGTAGAAGCGGGCCAGCGCCGTCGGGTCGGGACAGTCGAGG
>JAKDLE010000521.1 GCA_030453005.1 Pseudonocardia sp.
CGACATGTCCTGGGAGGAGCTGCTCTGGCTCGTCGAGGGCCACGAGGTGCACGTCTGCGACGAGGAGCTGCGTCGCGACGCCCGCAAGCTCGTCGTCTACTGCCGCGACCAGCGGATCGACGTGATCAACGTGACCCCGACGTTCGCGCGCGCCCTGCTCGACGAGGGCTTGCTGGACGGTCCGCACCGGCCGTCGCTGGTGCTGCTGGGCGGGGAGGCGGTCACGGACTCGGTGTGGGCCGCACTGCGCGACGCCGACGGTGTGACCGGCTACAACCTCTACGGCCCCACCGAGTACACGATCAACACCCTGGGCGGGGGCACCACCGACAGCGCCACGCCCACGGTCGGGCGGCCGATCCACAACACCCGCGGGTACGTGCTGGACCGGGCGCTGCGCCCGGTGCCGGTCGGCTGCCCGGGGGAGCTGTACATCGCCGGCGCCGGGCTGGCCCGCGGCTACCACCGGCGGGCCGCGCTCTCGGCGGAGCGGTTCGTCGCCGATCCCTACGCCGCCGTCTCGGGCGGACGGATGTACCGCACGGGCGACCTGGTCCGGCGACGCCCCGACGGCAACGTCGACTTCCTGGGCCGGACCGACGACCAGGTCAAGATCCGCGGCTACCGCATCGAGCCCGGCGAGATCGTCAGCGCCCTGGAGTCGCTGGAGCCGGTGACCCGCGCGGCGGTCGTCGTGCACACCCACCGGCCGTCGGGCCACAGGCGGCTGGCCGGGTACCTCGTGCCGGCTGATCCCGGGGCGGACGCCGCGGCGCTGGTCGCGCTGGTGCGGGAGGCGCTGACCGAGCGGCGCCCGGCGCACATGGTCCCGGCCGCGCTGGGCGCGGGGCCCGAGCTGCCGCTGACGGTCAACGGCAAGCTCGACGCCGCCGCGCTCCCCGAGCCCGCGTTCACCTCGAGCCGCCCGCGGCGCGCTCCGCGCAGCGAGGCGGAACGGCTGCTCTGCGAGGTGTTCGCCCAGCTGCTCGGGGTCGCCGACGTCGGCGTCGACGACGACTTCTTCGAGCTCGGCGGCGACAGCATCATCTCCATCGGGCTCGTCGGCCAGGCCCGCCGCCGCGGCGTGGCGATCCGCCGGCGGCTGGGGTGCGCGCGGCGCACGCCGCAGGCGCTGGCGGGCGCCGCCGAGAGCGCCCCGACCGCGCACCGCGCGCCGGACCCGGGGGTGGGCCGGGTCCCGCCGGTCCCGATCCTGGCCGGCCTGCGGGACGAGGCCGTCGGCATCGACGGGTTCTTCCAGTCGCTGTGCGTGCAGACCCCGGCCGGCGCCGACGCGGCCGCGCTGACGGTGCTGCTGCAGGGGCTGCTGGACCGGCACGACCTGCTGCGCGCCCGGCTGGACCGGGCCGACGACTGGGCGATGCACGTGCCCGAGCCGGGCACGGTGTCCGCCGCCGACGTGCTGACCACCGTGGCCGCTCCGGACGACCCGGCCCTGCTGGCCGCGCTGCTCGACGAGTGCGAGGAGCGGGCGGTTCGCCGCCTCGACCCGGACCGCGGCACCATGCTGCAGGCCGTGTTCGCCGACCCCGGGACCGGCGACGGTGCCCCCTCCCGGCGCGGCCGGCTGCTGCTCGTCGCCCACCACGTCGTGGTCGACGGGGTGTCCTGGCGGATCATCGCCGAGGATCTCGCCCAGATGTGGCGGCAGCACCGGGCCGGCCGGCCGGTCGCCCCGGATCCGGTGCCCGGCTCCTTCCGCGGCTGGGCGGAGGCGCTGCACCGTGAGGCCGACCGCACACAGCGGGTCGACGAGGTGCCCCGCTGGCGGGCCGAGCTGGAGCCCCACGGGCTGTGCCCGGTGGGGGACCGGCCGCTGGACCCCGCCCGGGACACCATCGGCAGCACCCGCTCGCTCACGACCACGGTCGCGCCCGCGGTCGTCGGACGCCTGCTGGGCGAGGTCCCGGCCGCGTTCGGCGGCACGGTCAACGACGTCCTGCTCACCGCGCTCGCCCTCGCCCTGCGGGGGGACCGCACCGACGCCGCGGTGCTGGTCGACCTGGAGGGCCACGGCCGCGAGGCCGCCGCGGTCGACGAGGCGATCGACCTGTCGCGGACCGTCGGCTGGTTCACCACGATCGCCCCGGTCCGGCTCGATCCCGGACCGGTGACGTGGGCCGCGTTCCTGGCTGGCGGCGCCCCGATGGCCGCCGCCGCCAAGCGGATCCGCACCGGGATCGAGTCCCGCCCGGACAGCGGCATCGGCTACGCCGCCGTGCGCCGGCTGCACCCGGACCGGGCGCAGGCGTGGGAGGGCACCGCCGAGCCCCCCGTGCTGTTCAACTACCTGGGCCGCTTCGGCACCGGCGACGCCGGAGGGCGGGACTGGGCACCGGCCCCGGAGCGCCCCGGGCTCGGGGAGCGGGCCGACCCGACGACCGCGGCCGGGTACCCCCTGGAGATCAACGCGGAGGTCACCGACGGCGTCGCGGGCCCGACGCTCTCCGCCACGTTCACGTGGCCGGCCGGGGTGCTGACCGAGCCCGGGGTGACCGCGATCGCCGACCGCTGGTCGGCCGCGCTGCAGGCACTGGCCGCGCACCCGAGCCCGGGGGATGGGGCCCGTCGCCGGTCGACTTCCCGCTGGTCGCCCTGGACCAGGCGGACGTCGACGCCCTCGTCGCGGCGGTCCCGGGCGGGCCGGCCGACGTCTGGCCGCTCACCCCGCTGCAGCAGGGCATGTACTTCCACTCCCGCTACCACGAGCACAGCGCTTATCACGAGCACAGCGCCGCCGACCCGGACGGCTACATCGTGCAGTACGTGCTCGAGCTGGCGGGCCCGCTCACCCCGGAGCAGCTGCGCACGGCCCTCGCCGCGCTCACCGACCGGCACCCGGCGCTGCGCGCCTCGTTCCACGAGACCGCCGACGGCGGGCTGGTCCAGGCGGTTGCCCGGTCGGTCGAGGTCCCGCTCCGGGTGGAGCGGTGGACCGACGCCGCGACGGCCGAGCGGGTCGCCGAGGAGGAGCGCAGCCGCGCCCTGCGGCTGGACCGCGCCCCGCTGCTGCGGGTCGCCCTCGTCGGTGACGGGAGTCCGGACGGCCCGGACGCCCGGCACCAGGTGGTCCTCACCCTGCACCACCTGGTGGCCGACGGCTGGTCGCTCCCGGTCCTGTTCGAGGATCTGCTGGCGACGGTCCGCGCGCACACCGAGGGGCGCGACCTCGCCCCGGTCCCCTCCTACCGCGAGTACCTGCGCTGGCTGGCCGCCCAGGACACCGGCCGCACCCGCGCCGCCTGGCAGCGGGCGCTGGAGGGGGTCACCGAGCCCACCATGCTCGGCACGGCCCTGCCCGCGGACGCCGTCCCGGTCGCCCCCACC
>JAKDLE010000522.1 GCA_030453005.1 Pseudonocardia sp.
GTCGAGGGCGGGGGCGGCGGGCTCGGCTCGAACTCGTGGGTGGTGGCGGGGGAGCACACCGCGTCGGGGGCGCCGCTGCTGTCCAACGACCCGCACCTGGGCTCGTCGCTGCCGTCGGTATGGCACCAGGTGGGGCTGCACTGCCGCACCGTCGGCCCGGCGTGCCCGTTCGACGTCACCGGGTTCTCCTTCTCCGGGTTGCCCGGGGTGGTCATCGGCCACAACGACCGGATCGCGTGGGGCTTCACCAACCTGGGCGCCGACGTCATGGACCTGTACGTGGAGCGGGTCGACGAGACCACCTACGAGGTCGACGGCGAGCGGCTGCCGTTGGAGACGCGCGTGGAGCGGATCGAGGTGGCGGGCGGCGAACCGGTGGAGCTGACGGTGCGCAGCACGGCCAACGGCCCGATCGTGTCCGACGTGCTGGAGGTGCCCGGGGCGACCGGGGCGGTGTCGCTGCGCTGGACGGCGCTCGAACCCGGGCGCACCGCCGACTCGCTGTTCGCGCTCAACGCCGCACGGGACTGGACGCAGTTCCGGGAGGCGCTGCGGTTCTTCGACGTGCCCGGCCAGAACGTGGTCTACGCCGACGTCGAGGGCAACATCGGCTACCAGGCCACCGGCCGGGTCCCGATCCGGGCGGCCGGTGACGGTCGGGCACCGGCGCCGGGTTGGACCGGCACCCACGGCTGGACGGGCACGATCCCGTACGACGACATGCCCTCGGTACTGAACCCGGAGCCCGGCTGGATCGTGACGGCCAACAACGCGGTGGTCGAGGGGCGCGCGTTCACCTACGACTGGTCCCGCGGCTACCGCTCGCAGCGCATCCGCGAGCTGTTGGAGGCCGAGATCGCGAGCGGTCCGGTGGACGCGGCGGCGATGCAGCGCGTGGCGCTCGACAGTCGGGTCGCGTTCGCCGACGACCTCGTCCCGGCCCTGCTGCGCGTGGACGACTCACCCGCGGCCGACCTGCTGCGCGGCTGGGACGGTGAGCACGGCGTCGGTTCCGCCCCGGCCGCCTACTTCAACGCGGTGTGGCGCCACCTGCTGATCCGCACCTTCGACGACGAGCTGACCGGCGCCGCGCAGCCGTCCGGCGGTGACCGGTGGTTCGAGGTGGTCCGGGCCCTGCTCGACGACGCGGACGACCCGTACTGGGACGACGTCACCACCCCCGCCCGCGAGACCCGCGACGACACGCTGCGCGCCGCCGTGGCCGACGCGACCGCCGAGCTGACCGACCGCCTCGGCGACGACCCGGCGAGCTGGCGCTGGGGCGACCTGCACCGCCTGGAGCTCACCCACGCCACCCTCGGCACGTCGGGCGTCGCGCCGGTGGAATGGCTGTTCAACCGCGGGCCCTACCCGGTGAGCGGCAGCCGCGACGCCGTCGACGCCAAGTCCTGGGACGCCCAGGAGGGCTACGAGGTGACCGCGGTGCCGTCCATGCGGATGGTCGTCGACCTGGCCGACCTCGACGCCTCCCGCTGGATCGACCACACCGGGGTGTCCGGGCACGCCTTCCACGAGAACTACGCGGACCAGACCCCGGCCTGGTCGCGCGGGGAGACCCGGCCGATGCCCTTCACCGCCGGGGCGGTCGAGGCGGCGGCGGAGCACACGCTGACCCTGCGTCCCTGACCCGTCAGCGGTCCCGCAGGACCGCCGCGATCGTCTTCGCGATGTACAGCACCGAGGCCAGGAAGAACGCGGCCCCGATCACGGCCTGCGCCTGCTCGGAGCTGAGCCGGGTCCGCCGCGACACCTGACGGGCCACCGGCTCACCGACCTTGTGACGCCACCCGCTCAGCGCCTGCCGTCCCATGCGTGTCGCGTCCATTGCTGTGCCATCCCCTCGTCGAACCGGCTGTCCCCGGCACAGTAGAACCCGCCCCGCGCACCGGCGCAGGCGCAGGTGCCGAGCACGCGCGTCGCGGCCCCTACGCGCACGGTCGACGATGCGCGTCGGACCGAAAGGTGCCCGCAGCGTGGGCGGGGTCGGCCGCGCGGACCGCTGGGCGTTCGTGACGACGTCGGCGTCTGCCGCGGACAGTGCGCCCGGACCGCGCTTGCGCTGCGGTCTTCGTCAACGGTCGCGGGCTGTTCGCCGTCGCCGGGGAGCCGTCGATGCTCACGATCTCGCGGCACCGGTGATCGTGGCGTCGGGCTTCGACACTTCGTGCTGGACCTGCCGCCCCGCGGGCAGGCCTCGACCCGGCTCGCGATGGAGCCGGGCACGGCGGATCCCCGCCAGCGTCATCCCGACGGCACTGGCGAACGCGAAGCCGACGACCAGTGCCGGCACGACGTCGTGTGCGAACGCCGCGCCCCCGACGAAGCCCAGCAGCGCCTGCCAGGAGGCGGACAGCACCGATCCGACTGCCGTGTATCCGGCGAACCGCGCCGCCGGGTACCCGGTCGCGCCCGACGCGAGGGCAGCCGCGGTCCGCCCGGCCGGCACGAACCGCGCGGTGAGGAGCACGGTTCCGCCGCGCCGGTCCAGCAGCCGTGCAGCCCTGTCGTAGTGAGCCCGCGCGGCGGGCGCGGCGAACCGGCGGCGCACGGACGGGCCGATCCGGCGGCCGATCAGGAAGCCCACGCACTCGCCGAGGAACGACCCGGCCGCGGCTGCCGCGATCACCGCGGGCAGGTCCTGCTCCCCGGCCGCGGAGGCCACGCCCGCGGCGATGATCAGGGCCTCGCTGGGCACGACCGGTAGCAAGGCGTCGACGACGGCCATCCCGACGATCACCGCCAGCAGCCACGGCGAGGCCAGCGCCGCCTCGGTCACCAGTCGCAGCAGGTCCACCGGGTCAGGCATCGGCCGCGGCGGACCGGGCCGTCGAGTCGCTGTGGTCCTTCTCCTCGACCCACTCGAGCAGGTCGCCGGGCTGGCACTCGAGCACCCGGCACATGGCCTCCAGCGTGCTGAAGCGCACCGCCTTGGCCCGGCCGTTCTTCAACACGGCCACGTTCGCGGGCGTCAGCCCGACCCGCTCGGCGAACTCCCCGACGCTCATCTTCCGCCGAGCCAGCTCGACGTCGATCCGCACGACGATGGCCATCAGATGACCGCTTCCAGGTCGGAGCGAAGAGTCGTCGCCTGCCGCAGCAGCGCCCGCATGACGATCATGAGCAGCTCCACGGTCGCCCCGACGAGCAGGAACAGCAGCGGGATCACGGCGACCCCGGGCGCGTCGTCGGCGTCCGCGACCACGAACGCCGGGAAGAAGCCGACGACCAGGACCGCGAGCCCGACCGTCATCGTCCAGATGATCGAGTCCACCCACCGCAGTGCGCCCTCGCTGAAGATGCGGTCGCGCT
>JAKDLE010000523.1 GCA_030453005.1 Pseudonocardia sp.
GGTAGAAACCCTTGTAACACGGCCACCGCGTCCGCCGGATCCGAGCCCAACGCGCAGTCCGGCCGCGTCGCGCAGTCGGCCGCGAACGCCTCGAAGGCGAACTGGAACCCCGCGTACTGCGCGACGGCCCCCTCCACGGCGCTCTGCGCCGGGTCCACGGCACCGTCGAGCACGAGGGCGCGCACGTTGCCGGGGAAGGCCTCGGCGTACTCGGCACCGATGAACGTGCCGTAGGAGTAACCGAGGAACGTCAGCTTCTCGTCGCCCTCGGTCGCCTCGTCGTCCAGAGCGGCACGCATGATGTCCAGGTCGCGGACCACGTCGCGGGTGCCCACGTTGGCCAGCACGTCGAGCCCGACCCGCGCCACGCACCGCTCGACGAACTGCCGGGCGTCGGCCTCCGCCTTCGCGACACCGGCCGGGGAGCCGTCCACGTCGAGGTCCGCGCGCTCCTCGTCGCGCTCGGTGTCGGTCTCGCAGTCGATCGTCGGTTCGCTGGCGCCGACGCCGCGGGGGTCGAACCCGATCAGGTCGAACCGCTCCGCGAGCGGGCTCTGCCCCAACCCGCCCACGAGCGACGGCAGGAAGCCCATGCCCGACGCCCCGGGCCCGCCGGGGTTGGTCAGCAGCGATCCGATGCGGTCGCCGGTGGCCTTCTTGCGGATCACCCCGATCCGCGCCTGCTCGCCGTCGGGGTCGGCGTAGACGAGCGGGACGGTGACCGTCGTGCAGTCGTAGACCGGGTCGGCGAAGGCCTCGGCGTCGGCGGCGGTGACCGCGAACGGCGCACAGGGCCCCCAGGCGAGCTCCTGGCCGTAGAACGGTTCGAGGCCCGGCGGTGTGCCCGCAACCACCCCTTGGCCACCGACGGCCGTGGCGCACCCCGCGGCCAGCAACGCGAGGGCGAGCGCGGGGGCGGCGGCGCGGCGTACGTCCATCCGGACGAGCATGCCGGCCCACCTCGAACTCTTCCGGGGCGCCCGGCCGAGTTCGTGTGAACCTCGTCGCTCAGCGGTGTCGCGGGCCGCTCGCGGTGTCACGCTTGACGCGTCAAAACCCTGATCACCCGGGGACCCGCCGGTCGGGCCTCGAGGGAGGACGGCCAACGATGTCTGCCAGCGATCACCAGGCGACCAACGCACCCGGGCAGCCCAGCGCGCTCGAGGTCCAGGCGCCCTACCGGAGCGGCCCGGCGGCCCCGCCGACCCGGCCCAAGCGCACGCGGGTGCACCACCTGCGCGAGCTCAAGGAGCGCGGCGAGAGCTGGCCGATGCTCACCGCCTACGACGTGTACTCCGCGGAGATCTTCGACGAGGCCGGTATCCCGGTCCTGCTCGTCGGCGACTCGGCGGGCAACAACGTGTTCGGCTACGACAACACCATCCCGGTCACCGTCGACGAGCTGATGCCGCTGGTCAAGGCCGTGGTCCGGGGCACCCACCGCGCGCTGGTGGTGGCCGACCTGCCGTTCGGCAGCTATCAGATCGGCCCCGAGCAGGCGCTGACCACCGCCTTCCGGTTCATGAAGGAGGGCGGCGCGCACGCCGTCAAGCTGGAGGGCGGGGCGCGGTTCGCCCCGCAGGTCGACGCGCTGGCCGGGTCCGGCATCCCGGTGATGGCCCACCTCGGTTTCACCCCGCAGAGCGAGCACGCCCTCGGCGGGTTCCGCATCCAGGGCCGCGGCGACGCGGGCGAGCGGCTCATCGAGGACGCGCTGGCCATGCAGGCCGCGGGCGCGTTCGCCGTCGTGCTGGAGATGGTGCCCGCCGACGTCGCCAAGCGGGTGACGGGCGAGCTCGCGATCCCGACCATCGGCATCGGCGCGGGCCCCGACTGCGACGCGCAGGTGCTCGTCTGGTCCGACATGGCCGGCATGAACCGGGGGCGCAAGCCGCGGTTCGTCAAGCAGTACGCCGACCTGGGCTCGGTGCTGCTCGACGCGGCCCAGCGCTTCGCCGACGACGTGCGCGGCGGCGGGTACCCGGACGCCCAACACTCCTACGACTGAGCACTCCTACGAGTGAGCTCCCCGTACCCGGGGCGGTTCAGGTCAGGTTGAGCACCGACAGCACCAGCCGTGCGGCGGGTCCGCCCGCCTCCTCGGCGACGTCGAGCGCGGTGGGCACGTCGAGGTCGTCGAGCAGCGCCGCGGTGACGGCGGCGGGCGCGGGCCCCTGCTCCCCGACTCCGCGGGCGGCGGCGGCGTAGAGCCGTTCCAGGCGCGCGGTGGCCGCGGCGGGCGCGGCGGGGTCGTACTCCCAGGCCGCGGACCACGGCCGGTCGAGCAGCAGCAGCCGCAGCGCGGCCGCCGGGCAGTCGGCGAGCACCTCGGACACCAGCACCAGGTTGTTCGTCGACTTCGCCATCTTCGCCCCGCGGTGCCCGACGGTGCCGACGTGCATCCACGCCCGCGCGAACGGCCGCACCCCGGTGAGCGCCTCGGCCATCGCGGCGGTGTAGGCGTGGTGTGGGAAGCGCAGGTCGGCCCCGCCGACGTGCAGGTCCAACGCCGACCCCAGCGTGGTGAGCGCCATCGCGGTGCACTCGGCGTGCCAGCCGGGCCGTCCGTCGCCCCACGGGCTCGGCCACGCCGCCTCCCCCGCGACCGCCGGACGCCACACCGCCACGTCCGCCGGGTGCTCGACGCCGACCCCCTGCCCGAACTCCGCGGCCAGTGCCGCCGCGGCGGCGTCGTCCAGACCGGCGCGGGCAGGCACCCCGGCGGCGCGGAACCACACCGAGCCCTCGTGCAGGTAGGCCGCTCCGACCTCCAGCAGCGCCGCCGCCAGCGTCACGACCTGCCCCACGTGGTTGTGTGCCCTGGGCTCGTGCGCGGGGCGGCGCACACCGAGCGCCGTCATGTCGCGGTCGAAGCGGAACTGCTGCACCGCCGCGAAGCTGTCGGACCGCGCCCCGGCCCGGGCCGCGGCGGCGTCGAGCACGTCGTCGACGTCGGTGACGTTGCGGCACCCCTCCACCTCGACGCCCAGGTGCCGCAGCACCCGCGCCGCGACGTCGGCCCAGACGAACGTGGCGGCGTGCCCGAGGTGTGTCGTCTCGTAGGGGGTGATGCCGCAGACGTACATGCGGGCGCGCCCGACGACGGGCAACGGCTTCCCGGCGAGGTGGAGCACCGCCTCAGTCCTCCCGGCAGGCGCGGCGGGCCACGCGCCGCAGTTGCAGGATGCGCAGCCCGCCCGGGATCGCCACCAGCAGCAGCCCGGCGATCGCGGCGAGCAGCAGCGCGACCCCGGCGGGCAACGAGCCCGAGAAGCCGAGGAAGTTGATCGCCATCGGCTCGTTGTTCTGCAGGATGAAGATCA
>JAKDLE010000524.1 GCA_030453005.1 Pseudonocardia sp.
CACCGGGGTGGGGCGGGTGCCGGACGGGGGGCACGCGCGGGGGCGGGCGGCGTGGCGTCGGGGCGGGGGGCGGGGCGTCGGCGCCTCCGCGGGCGGAGCGGTGGAGCGCGCCGATCTCGTGCTCGACGGGATCGTCGGCATCTCCGGACGCAGCGGGGTGCGTGAGCCGGGAGCCACGCTCGTGGCGTCGGCCGCGACCGCGGGTGTCCCGGTGCTGGCGGTGGACCTGCCCAGCGGCGTCGACACCGACACCGGCGAGGTGCACGAACCGTCGGTGGACGCGGGCGCCACCGTCACCTTCGGCGCCCACAAGCCCGTGCACGCGCTGGCCGCCCCCCGCTGCGGGCCGGTCCACCTCGTCGACTTCGGCCTCGGCCCGCACCTGCCCGAACCGCACGCCCGGGTGCTCGACGCGGCCGACGTCGCGGCGCGCTGGCCGGTGCCCGGTCCCGCCGACGACAAGTACAGCCAGGGGGTCGTCGGTGTCGCCGCGGGCTCGGCGACCTACCCCGGTGCCGCGGTGCTGGCCGTCGGCGCGGCGGTGCTGGCCACCAGCGGCATGGTGCGGTTCGCAGGCACGGCCGTCGACGCCGTGCACGCGCGGTGGCCGGAGGTCGTCGCCACCTCCGACGTCGACGGGGCGGGACGCACCCAGGCCTGGACGGTCGGGCCCGGCTCGGGCACCGACGACGCGGGCCGCGCCACCCTCCTCGCCGCCGTGGGCCGCGACGTGCCGCTGTGCCTCGACGCCGACGCGATCACCCTGCTGGCGCAGCACACCGACCTGCGCGACGCCGTGCGCGGTCGGCCCGTGGTCCTCACCCCGCACGACCGGGAGTTCGCCCGGCTCGCCGGTGACGTCGGCCCGGACCGCATCTCCGCGGCCCGCCGCGCCGCGGAACAGCTCGGCGTGACGGTGCTGCTCAAGGGCAACGCCACGGTCGTCGCGGACCCGGACGGACGTGCGCTCGTGCATCCGTCGACGAGCTCGTGGGCGTCGACGGCAGGCTCGGGGGACGTGCTGTCGGGGATCATCGGCGCGCTGCTCGCCGCCGGGCTGGAGCCGTGGTGGGCGGCGGGGTGCGCCACCTACGTGCACGGCCGGGCCGCGGCGCTGGCCGCACGGGGTGCCCCGGCCCCGGCGTCGGCGCTGCAGGCCGCGATCCCGGACGCGATCCGGGCGATCCGGGTGGACTCGACTAACGACTAAGTCCTAGCATGGTCGGATGGCGGAGTTCGGGGTGCACGAGGCGAAGACGCACTTCTCCAAGCTGCTGGAGCGGGCGCTCAGCGGTGAGGAGGTGATCATCACCCGGTCTGGTGAGCCGCTGGTGACCTTGGTGCCGGTACAGCGCAAGCGGAAACCGAACTTCGGCTGGGCCAAGGGCACATTCACGATCCCCGACGACTTCGACGAGCTGCCAGATGAGTTCATGGACCACTTTCGGTGAGAGTCCTGCTGGACACGAACGTGATGCTCGGCCTCTCTGAACACCCGGACCGACTTCGACCCGAGGTCGTCCGACTGCTCGCGGACGGAGACACCACTCTCGTGGTCTCTGCAGTCGGCCCGTGGGAGATCGCCGTCAAGTGGCGGACCGGCAAGCTGCCGATACCCGAACATCCGAGAATCTGGACAGCCCGCATGATCGAGGCGTTCGGACCCGAGTTACTGCCGATCCGTCCCGAGCACGCGGTTCAGGTGGCCGACCTGCCTGATCACCACAGCGACCCGTTCGACCGGCTGCTCATCGCCCAGGCGCAGGTGGAGGGCATCCCGATCGTCACCACCGACCCCGTGTTCACCCGCTACGACGTCGAGGTGATCGCCGCGCGGTGACGTGGCGCACGTCGTGACGCGCCGGTCGGAATCGGCACGGATGCGATGATGCGGGCGTGAACGGGTCGGGGACGGCACGTGCCGAGGCGGTGGTCGACCTCTCGGCCGTGCGGCACAACATCGCGGTGCTCGCTGCTGCCGCGGCGGATGCGCAGGTCATGGCCGTGGTCAAGGCCGACGGGTACGGGCACGGCGCGGTGCCGGTCGCGCGGGCGGCGCTGGAGGCTGGCGCGTCCTGGCTCGGCGTCTGCACGATCGAGGAGTCCCTCGACCTGCGGGCCGCCGGGATCACCGCGCCGCTGCTGTCCTGGCTGCACCTGCCCGACGACGACTTCGCGGCCGCGGTGGCCGCGGGCGTCGACCTGTCGGTGTCCTCGCGCGACCATCTCGCCGCCGTGCTGGCGGGCGCGCGGGCCGCCGGACGCCCCGCCCGGCTGCACCTCAAGATCGACACCGGGCTCTCGCGCAACGGTGCCCCGGCCACGGTGTGGGGCGACCTGCTCGACGACGCGGCCAAGGCCGCCGCCGACGGGGGTTGCGAGGTCGTCGCCGTCTGGTCGCACCTCGCCCACGCCGACGCGCCGCACCACCCCACGCTCGACCGCCAGTCGGACCGGTTGCAGGCGGCCTGGCAGGCGGCGCGCGACCGCGGGTTCACACCGCTGCGCCATCTGGCCAACTCGGCGGCCACGCTCACCCGCCCCGACCTGCACCTCGACATCGTCCGACCGGGCATCGCCGTCTACGGGCTCGACCCGCTCGACCGGCCGGTCGAGGAGAGCCCGCTGCGGCCCGCGATGACGCTGCGGGCCCGGGTAGTGCTGGTGAAGCGGGTGCCCGCCGGTGAGGGCGTGTCCTACGGCCACGAGTGGACGACCCGCGAGGAGACGACGTTGGCGCTGCTCCCCATGGGTTACGCCGACGGCGTGCCGCGCAGGCTCAACCGGAACGGCCGGATGCGGGTGCTGCTCGGTGGCCGCGTGCTGCCCGTCGTCGGACGGGTGTGCATGGACCAGGTCGTGGTCGACTGCGGGCCGGGCGGCGGCGTCCGGGAGGGTGACCACGCGGTGCTGTTCGGCCCCGTGACCACGGTGAGCCCACGGCGCAGGACTGGGCCGACGAGCTCGACACGATCCACTACGAGATCGTCACCGGCGTGCACGGCGCCCGGGTCACCCGCACCGTCGTCGACGGCCCGACCTCGACGGAGGCGGCCACGTGAAGCGGCCCGGCGTCTGGCAGACCGTCGGGGTGGCCGGTGGCGTCGTCGGCGCGGCGGCCACCGGGGTGGCCGTCAGCGCGGCGGCGCGCAGGCGGCAGAAGATCTCCGCCGACCGACGGCGCCTGGCCACGCAGCTCTCCGAGGGGGCGTCCGAGCCGGGGGTGCTGCCGGAGGGCGAGCCGTCCTCGGTCACCGCCGACGACGGGGTGCGTCTGTCGTGCGAGGAGATCGACCCGTCCGCAGGCGAGGCCGCGTTGACCG
>JAKDLE010000525.1 GCA_030453005.1 Pseudonocardia sp.
GGCCGTAGGAGACGGGGTCGGTGCACCAGTACACCGGGAACCACTCGTGCTCCCAGCGGCCGTCCACGTGGTGCCCGCCGTGCATCGCTTGGGCCGCATGCCCAGGACACCGAGCGTGCTTCTCCGCGGTCAGGCCCAAGCTGGACAGCACGCAGGCGCCGGCGGCACCACGGGCGGTGTCGTCGAGCACCTGCACACCGGCCGCGCGCAGCTCGGCGTTGACCCGCTCGATCTCGGCGTCGCCGCGTCGACGCTCGCGGTGGTACTCCACGGTGTGGTCGAACCGGCCGGACGCGGCGTCAGCGAGCAGCTCGTCGACGACGTCGGGCTCGTCGTCGAACTCGGCGATCGCCGCGGCCTGCACCAGGCTCAGCGGGTGCACCTCGGCCGCGGCAGCCGCGGCCGGGGAGGCGGCGACGGCCAGGGCGTGGTCGACGTCGACGCGGGGAAGCCGGGTCCGGCGCACCAGCTGCTCGGCGGTCAGCCCGAGCAGGGCGAGCTGCTGCACCGCGGCGGCCCGCTCGGTGGTGCTCAGCGGGGCGCGGTGCTCGTTCTCGGTGACCTGCTCGAGCAGCCGCCGCACCTCGTCCGGCGGGGCGATGACCACGACCGGCACCGACGCGAGCCCGGCGCGGGCGGCGAACACAGTGCGGCGCTGCCCCATCTCGACCACCAGGCGGCCGTCGTCGACGTAGCAGCTGATGGCCTGCAGCACGCCGTGCTCGCGGATCGACGCCGCGAACTCCGGGTCCTCGCCGACGTCGCCGCGGGCGTTCGCGCCGACCACCAGCTGCCCCGGCGGCACCTGGTAGACCCGGGTTCCGACCTCGACGCCGGCGGCGAGGACCTCGGTGACGTCCTGCACGGCCGCGGCGGTCATCGCGTGCCCCCGATCGCGCGACGTCGCGCAGCCCAGCCTGCGCACAGCAGACCCGGACGGCCGTCCGCGCGGTGGGGCACGCCGTCGGTGATCGGCGGGTCGTAGGCCGCGGCGTGCGCGGGTAGCTCCGCGCCGCTGGGGTGGCGGCGGGCCACGACGCGGCGCATCCCGTCGTGGCACCAGAACGGGGCCCCGGCCGCGGCGTAGTGCTCCAGCGCCTGGGGGTCTCCGGCGACCTCGGGGTCCTCGACCTTCTCGGGCGAGCCCGGCCGGTACGCGCAGTCTGCGCACATCCGCTCGCGCACCTCGTGCGGGCCCGGCACCGGCGGGGCCTGCTCGACGTCGTGCTCGTCGCGCCAGCAGGTGCAGCGGCCCGGGCCGTACACGTCGGCGCCGATGCAACAGCCGCCGCCCAGGTCGGGCAGGGTCGCGTCGTCGTAGCCGCAGTGGATCATCGTGGTTCCGATCGTCGGGCCCGGGCCTGGCGGGCATGGCTGGTCGGGTCGCAGCGGGCGGCGGTACACCCCGGGTGCCGCAGCGGCGCGCACCGCACGCAGCTGCACCGCGGCCCGGGCCGGGGCGCGTGGGAGGGGCAGCACCTACCTGCGGCAGGGTCGTCGAGGTGCCCGCACCGCGCGCAGATCAGCGCGACGTACCGGCCCGGGTACGGCGCGCACATCGACTGCACGACCACCGGCTGCGGGCCGGTCACGATCCACCCGGTCCCAGCCGTTGCCGGGTAGCCGCGCGCTGCGCGGTCAACCAGGCCTCGACGTCGGCGAGGTCGTAGACCACGCGCCGACCCAGCCTGTAGGAGCACGGTCCGGTCGGCGTGCCGACCGACGTGAGGTAGCGCCAGTACCGCAGGGTGTTCAGCGGCACGCCGATCCGCTCGGCGAGGTCCCCCATGCCTAGCAATGTCGGCCGCATCGTCCCTCTGCCGGCCCCGGCCGAGCCGTTGCCGGTAGCCGCGCGCTGCGCGGTCAACCAGGCCTCCACGTCGGCGAGGTCGTAGACCACGCGCCGACCCAGCCTGTAGGAGCGCGGTCCGGTCGGCGTGCCGGCCGACGTGAGGTAGCGCCAGTGCCGCAGGGTGTTCAGCGGCAGGCCGGTCCGCTCGGCGACGTCCTCGATGCGCAGAACTGTCGGCTCACGCTGCGGGCCGGTCACGATCGGCCCGGCCCGGTCACCGGTGGGGTCCAGCCCAGCGCCACCAGCATCTGGCGGGCCGCGTGGGGCACGCTGACCTCGACCGGGCCGTCGATATCGACGTCCGCGGCGACCACGGCCGGGTCGAGGACCAGCGTGGGGAGCTGCCCGTGGCCCAGCGACAGGGTCAGCCCCAGCAGGCCGTCCTGTAGCTCCACTCCGTCGAGCTCGACCCGGCCGTGCGCGCCGCGGCCCACGATCCGCAGCGCGCGCACCTCGCTCACCGCCCCTCCCCCACACCCGGCGCGCCCGGTGGGTTCGGGTCCGGGGTGAACTCGAGCCGGTCACGGCCGCGGGTCACCGGCCGCCGCGAGGTGGGTTCGATCGCCGCGGCCAGCGAGCGCAGCACCCCCGCGGCGTAGGCCACCGCCCCGGCCGCGGCCAGGGGCTCGTCCAGGTTCGTGTTCTCCAGCCGGTCCGCGGTCTCTCGTGCCAGCCGGGCCAGCGGCGCCGGGTCCCGATCGGGCCCGATCACCGTGCACCCGCCGGCACGGGCGAGCGCGCGTCGACGTCGTCGCCTCGCTCGTCGTCGAGACGGTCCGCGGCCACCTCGTCGCGGGCGAACCGCTCCAGCAGCTCCACCGACAGTGTGACCAGCGACTCCGAGGGCAGGCGGTGGGTGTGCGCGACCAGCCGGGTCGGGTGCCCGCCCAACACGCCGTGCACCCACACCGTGTCGACCCGGCGGACCGGGCCCGGGGCGCGCGTGACTGACACCGGCCCCTCCAGGTGCCGGGTCCACTCCAGCAGCGCCCCGACATCGCGGCGCGCCCGCCACGGATGCAGATCCAGCCGCCCCTCGAAGGTCAGGGCGTGCTCCGGTTCCCCACCGAACACCGGCGCCAGATCGTGCTCGGCGCCCAGCGCGCGGACCCGCTCCACCCACGACGGCGGCGGGGGCAGCAGCGGCGGCCCCTCATCCACGACCGCGTCGTACTGGTGGGCGTCGTCGACGCGGTCGGGGCTGTCCTGCAACGCGCTGACCGCCCGGGACCGCGGCCCGGGCTGCGGCGGCGGCGGCGGATCGGTCGCCGGCGGCGGCGACACGGCGGCGCTCACGCCCGGCCCGCGCAACGCTCGCAGCAGATCGGGTCCACCCGGAACCCGGCGCCCGGCACTTCGGGGCGCAACCGGGCGGGGCGGCGCATCTGCGCCCAGCGCAGCCCGGCCCCGCACGCGCCCGCCATCACCGGCGAGCCCTCGATCAGCTGCGCCCGCACCTCCCCCGCC
>JAKDLE010000526.1 GCA_030453005.1 Pseudonocardia sp.
GGACTCGAGCTTGTCGAGGGTCCCTCCGGTGTGTCCCAGTCCGCGCCCCGAAAGCTGCGGAACGGCGACCCCGCACGCGGCGACGAGGGGCACCAGCGGGAGGGTGATCTTGTCGCCGACCCCACCGGTCGAGTGCTTGTCACTCGTCGGCCGTGACAGCGCCGAGAAGTCGAGCCGCTCGCCTGACCGGATCATCGCGTCGGTCCACCCGGCGACCTCCCGGTGGCTCATGCCGCGCAGGTAGATCGCCATCAGCAGATCCTCGAAGACGAGCAGCGACAACACGGTGGGGGTCTCGCGGTTGCCGAGCCGGCCGAGGTCGGTTTCGACGCCGCCCGCCTGAGCCGCATCGACACGCACTTCGCCCGCTACGTCGACGACGGGCGCCTCGCGGGCACCACCGTCGCGGTGGCCCGCCGCGGCCGCGTCGTGCACCTGAGCCACTACGGGCTGGCCGACGTCGAGGCCGCTCGCCCCGTCGCGGACGACACGCTCTGGCGCATCTACTCGATGACCAAGCCGATCACCTCGGTCGCGGCGCTGATGCTCCACGAGCGTGGCCGACTCGAGCTCACCGACCCGGTGGCGCGCTACCTGCCGGCGTTCGCCGACATGCGTGTCTACCGCGGGGGTTCGGCGGCCAACCCCGGCACCGAGCCCGCGACGGAGCCGATGCGGGTGTGGCACCTGCTCACCCACACCGCGGGCCTGACCTACGGGTTCCACCACGCGCACCCCGTCGACGAGATGTACCGCGGCCGCGGCTTCGAGTTCGGTGTCCCGCAGGGCATGGACCTCGCCGCCGCCTGTGCCGCCTGGGCGGAGATCCCGCTGGTGCACCAGCCCGGCGCGGAGTGGAACTACTCGGTGGCCACCGACGTGCTCGGCCGGGTGGTGGAGGTGGTGTCGGGGCAGCCGCTCGACGAGTTCCTCGACGAGCACATCCTGCGTCCGCTGGACATGACCGACACCGGGTTCGTCGCCACCGACGTCGACCGCCTCGCCGCGCTCTACATCCCGACGCCCGACGGCGGGCTGCGCCGCCACGACCGGATGGGTGACGCCGCCACCCGCGTGCCCTCGTTCCTGTCCGGGGGCGGCGGGCTCGTCTCCAGCGCGGCGGACTACCACCGGTTCACCCAGATGCTCGCCCGCGGCGGTGAGCTCGACGGCGCCCGCCTGCTCGGGCCGCGCACCGTCGCCTACGCCACCCGCAACCATCTGCCCGGAGGCGTCGACCTGCAGGCGTTCGGCCGCCCGATCTTCGCCGAGTCCGCCTTCGGAGGCATCGGGTTCGGGCTGGGGTTCTCCGTGGTGGTCGACCCCGCCGCGGGCAAGGCGGTCACGAATGCGGGCGAGTACGCCTGGGGCGGGCTGGCCAGCACCGCGTTCTACGTCGATCCGGTCGAGGAGATCACCGCGATGTTCTTCACCCAGCTCATGCCGTCGAGCACCTACCCGATCCGTGCGCAGCTGCGCACACTGGTCAGCCAGGCGCTGGTCGACTGATGTCGAACGCACTCGCCTTCGTCATCCGGGTCGCGGTGATCGCCGTGGCGCTGTGGGTGGCCACCCTGCTCGTGCCCGGGATCGAGGTCGCCGCGGCCGACACGTCCACCGAGGTTCTCACCCTCGTCGGGGTCGCACTGATCTTCGGTCTGATCAACGCCGTGCTCAAACCGCTGATCAAGGTGGTGGGCTGCCCGTTCTACGTGCTCACCCTCGGCCTCATCGGGCTGGTGGTGAACGCGCTGCTGTTCCTGCTGGTCGGCTACCTCGCGGGGGCGCTCGGGCTGGCGTTCACCGTCGGCGGCTTCGGCGCGGCGTTCGTCGGGGCGATCGTGGTGGCGGTGGTCGGCTTCGTGCTGCACGTGGTGATCCCGGACCGGTTGGACCAGCGCTAGGAGCGCGCTCCTAGATCGGCCACTGCTCCCGGCGGTAGCCTGCGTCCCAGAACATCCACTCGTAGCGCGACGTGGTGACGAAGTGCTCCCGCATCCGCGTCAGCTCGCCGGTGGAGAGCCCGGCGCCGACGCGGTCGGTGACGTCGAGCACGGCGTCGACCACGCCCTGGTACTCGACCCCGCCGTACATCGCGATCCAGCGGGCGTAGAGGGGATCCGGGGAACCGGCGGCCAGCAGCTCGTCCCCGACGCGGGCGTAGATCCAGTAGCAGGGGAGCACCGCACCGAGCGCCTCGGCGAACGAGCCGCCGTGGGCCGTGGCGAGGAGGTAGCTGACGTAGGCGCGGGTGGCGGGCGCCACCGGCTCGGCGGCGGCCGCCTCCGGGGTGCTGCCGAGCTCGCCCATCAACGCCGCGTGCAGGTCGCGCTCGGCGGCGATCGCGCCTGCGGCGTGCTCGGCGAACAGGACGGTGGTGTCCACGTCGGGGGCCTTCGCCGCGCACACCGCGAGCGCCCGGGCGTAACCGCGCAGGTAGTGGGCGTCCTGCACGACGTAGTGCAGGAACGACTCCCGCGGCAGCGTGCCGTCGGTGAGCCCGGCGATGAACGGATGGGCGAGGACCGCCTCGTACACGCCGGTGATGTCGGACCAGAGGACGTCGCGGGTAGCCATGATCGGCACGGTAGTACCTCCGCATCGGGTGAGACGTCGGTCACTCTTCGCGTAAGAGGAGGAGGGGTACTCCTTGCCCGAGTGGCGGGTCAACGCTGAGCGCCCGGCACCACACCGCGGAGGTGAGTCGGAATGAGCCCGGTTACCGGACTTCCCGTACCCATGGACCATCACGAGAAGATGAGGCTGCGCGCAGCCGCCTTCCGGGTGACGAGGTTGTACCCCGGCCCCGTCGGCGAGCTGCTCTCGCGGGAGCTGCTCACCTGGGAGGAGTTCGGATACCGCCTCGGTGGGGGCCGGCTCGTCATGCGGCTGGTCGACCACGTCCTCACGACGCCGATCGGCCAGGCCGAGGCCGCCTGAGCCTCACGGGCCACCGAACGTCACGCGCATGGTGGCGTCGGAGGCTGCGGGCGTGCCGTCGAACAGCCCACCCACGGCGCCGCCCACCAGGGCGCGGGCCTTGGCCATGCCCTTGACCAGCGTATCGATCAGCCGGGCCTCGTTCGATGTGCTCACCGCCCTGGTCAACCGGACCATCAGCTCCTCGAGGCTCGAGCAATCCTCGACCAGAGCCTCGATCGGCCCGGTGATCTCTTCCATCACCGGCTGCCAGTCCTTCAGCATTTCCTCGGCAAGCTCATCGATCTCGTCCCCGGCGGGCGGATCCTCCTGACGGTTCAGCGCCTGCGATGTTTGCCCTGCCGGGGCAGCGGGCGTGCCGCCTACGATCTCGTC
>JAKDLE010000527.1 GCA_030453005.1 Pseudonocardia sp.
TGGGACCTCGCGCACATCGGCAGCCAGGAGGAGCTGTGGCTGGTGCGCGACGTTGGCGGCCGGGAGCCGCTGCGCCCGGAGATCGACGGGCTCTACGACGCCTTCCAGCACTCCCGCGCGAGCCGCGTGGAGCTGCCCCTGCTCACCCCGTCGCAGACCCGCGCCTACGTGGCCGAGGTCCGGGACAAGGCGCTCGACGCGCTGGGCCGCAGCCCCCTGCGGGGGCGCAGGCTGGAGGACCGCGGCTTCGTGTTCGGCATGATCGTGCAGCACGAGCAGCAGCACGACGAGACGATGCTCGCCACCCATCAGCTGCGCGCGGGAGCCCCGGTGCTGCACGCGGGCGCGCCGCCGCCCGGCTCGCCGCTGCCCGCCGCCGAGGTGCTGGTGCCCGGGGGACCGTTCGCGATGGGCACCTCGGCCGAGCCGTGGGCCCTGGACAACGAGCGCCCCGCGCACACCGTGGACGTCCCCGCGTTCTGGATCGACACGGCGCCCGTCACCAACGGGGCGTACGCCGAGTTCGTCGACGCGGGAGGCTACGACGACCCGCGTCTGTGGAGCGAGGAAGGCTGGCGGCACCGCACGGCGGAGGGCCTCGTGGCTCCGCAGCGCTGGGAGCGCGACGCCGGGGGAGCCTGGTACCGACGGCGCTTCGGCGTCGTCGCGCCGGTCGTCGCCGACGAGCCCGTGGTGCACGTCTGCTTCCACGAGGCCGACGCCTACGCCCGCTGGGCAGGCAGACGGCTGCCCACCGAGGCGGAGTGGGAGAAGGCCGCGCGACACGATCCGGCCACCGGTCGATCGCGGCGCTACCCCTGGGGCGACGAGGACCCCACGGCCGAGCACGCGAACCTCGGCCAGCGTCACCTGCAGCCCGCCCCGGTGGGGGCGTACCCGCGGGGGGCGTCGCCGCTGGGCGTGCACCAGCTGGTCGGCGACGTCTGGGAGTGGTGCAGCTCGGGGTTCCACCCCTACCCCGGCTACGAGACGTTCCCCTACCCGGAGTACTCCGAGGTGTTCTTCGGCGGCGACTACCGCGTGCTGCGCGGCGGGTCGTTCGGCACCGACCCCGCCGTGCTGCGCGCCACGTTCCGCAACTGGGACCACCCGGTGCGCAGGCAGATCTTCTCCGGCTTCCGCTGTGTTCGTGACGCCGGTGTTCGTGACGCCGGGGCCCGCGACGCCGGCGCCCGCGACGCCGGGGCCCGCGCCGGGGTGACCTGAGCAGGGTGTGCCGTCATCTGGCCTACGTCGGGCCGCCGGTGCCGCTGTCGGCACCGGTGCTGGACGCGCCGCACTCGCTGCTGCACCAGTCCTACGCCCCCGCCGACATGCGTGGCGGGGGCACCGTGAACGTCGACGGCTTCGGGGCGGGGTGGTATCCGGAGCCGGGCGGCGCGGCGCTGCGGTACCGCAGCGTCACGCCGATCTGGGCCGACGAGTCGTTCGCCGCGCTCGCGCGGGCCACCCGCACCACCGCGATGCTCGGCGCCGTCCGCTCGGCCACCACCGGGATGCCGGTCACGCCCGGCGCCAACGCGCCCTTCGTCGACGGGCGGTGGCTGTTCAGCCACAACGGGCGCGTGATCGGCTGGCCGGACACGATGACCGCGCTCGCGGGGGAGCTGCCGGTGCGTGACCTGCTCACCCTCGACGCACCCACCGACGCCGCCTTGCTCTGGGCACTCATACGCACCGGGCTGCGCGCGGGGGAGGATCCCGCCGCCGTGCTGGCCCGCGTCGTCACCTCGGTGGCCGCAGCGGCGCCCGGTTCGCGGTTGAACCTCCTGCTCACCGACGGCGCCCGCATCTGGGCGACGGCGTGGGACCACGCGCTGTCGCTGCGCGTCGACGACGACTCCGCGGTCGTCGCCTCCGAGCCGACCGACGGGCTCACCGGATGGACCGAGGTGCCCGATCGGCACCTGGTGGAGGCCCGCCCGGGCCGCCACCGCCTGCATTCGCTTCTGACCACAGCGGGAGTCCGATGAAGACGCAGCACGACCAGCACGCCCGGCTCGACGTCCACCTCACCGAAGGCGACGCGGACCGCACGCTGCGTGCCGACGTGCGGGCGGGCCTGACCGCCGACCCGAAGCAGCTCCCCCCGAAGTGGTTCTACGACGCCAGGGGCAGCGAGCTGTTCGAGCGGATCACGGAGCTGCCCGAGTACTACCCGACCCGCACGGAGGCCGCGCTGCTCGCCCGCAGCGTCGACGAGATCGCGGCGGCGTCGGGCGCCGACACGCTGGTGGAGCTGGGCTCGGGGTCGTCGTCGAAGACCCGGCTGCTGCTCGACGCGTTCGGCCGCGCCGGCACGCTGCGGCGGTACGTACCGCAGGACGTCAGCGAGTCGGCCCTGCGGCTGGCGATGGGCGCCCTCGCCGCGGAGTACCCCGACCTCGCGCTGCACGGCGTCGTCGGCGACTTCACCACCCACCTCGACCGGCTGCCCCGCGGCGACCATCGCATGGTGGCGTTCCTCGGCGGCACGATCGGCAACCTGCTGCCCGCCGAACGCCGCGCGTTCCTCACACAGCTCCGCTCGGTGCTGCAGCCGGGGGAGCATCTGCTGCTGGGCACCGGGCTCGTCGTCGACCCCGAGGTGCTGGTGCCCGCCTACGACGACGCGGCAGGCGTCACCGCGGAGTTCAACCGCAACGTGCTGCACGTGCTCAACCGCGAGCTCGGCGCCGACTTCGACGTCGACGCCTTCGACCACCGTGCCGTGTGGGACACCGAGCACGAGTGGATCGAGATGCGGCTGGTGGCGCAGCGCGCCATGACGGTGCGCGTGCTCGACCTGACCGTCGAGTTCGCGGCGGGGGAGCAGATGTGCACGGAGGTCTCCGCCAAGTTCCGCCGCGAGGGGATCGGGGACATGCTGGCCGAGACCGGGTTCGAGGTCACCCGCACCTGGGCCGATCCGGACGAGCGCTTCGCCCTCACCCTCGCCGCCGCGCGCTGAGTGCGCAGGGCGTCTGCGCAGACGTAACCCTCCGCGTGGTGTGCGTGATCGTCGGTGCGGAACGGGGGGACGGGGCGGGGCGCGCTGCCGGTTCCATGAAGGTGATCACGGGCTCCGTGCTGCGCGCCGTCGTGGAACCGAACCGCCGTTGTGGTGTCGGCACCGCCGCTGGGACGCCGGTGCGGGCACCACGACGCCGGTGCGACCGTCGTGATGCGGGCTAGGGTGAGTCGATGAGCTCCTGGCGTACCGACGGCGTCCGCGTGATCCCCGGCGACGCGCTCGACGACCGCACCCCGCAGACCCCGGGGATGCACCGGGCCGCGGCGGTCACCC
>JAKDLE010000528.1 GCA_030453005.1 Pseudonocardia sp.
CATCAGAGACGCTCGCCGCAGCGCCGCGAGGACGACGTCGAGCACCGCCACGGCGCCGGACTTGTCCAGTGGCGTGTTGCCGTTGCCGCATTTGGGCGACTGCACACACGACGGACAGCCTGCCCGGCATTCGCAGTCCCCGATCGCCGCGCGCGTCGCGGACAGCCAGGGGCCCAGCACGTCGTGGCCCCGCTCGGCGAAGCCCGCACCGCCGGGATGGCCGTCGTGCACGAACACCGTGGGCCTGCCGGTGTGCGGGTGCAGCGCGGTCGACATGCCGCCGACGTCCCAGCGGTCGCAGATCGCGAACAGGGGCAGCAGCCCGATGGCGGCATGCTCCGCCGCGTGCAGGGCCCCCGGCACGCGCACCGGGGTGAGCCCGGCGGCGAGCAGCGCTTCGTCGTCGACGTCGTAGAACACCGAGCGTGTCCGCAGCGTCTGCTCCGGCATGTCGAGCGGCACCGTCTCCAGCACCGTGCCGTCCGGGGCGCGGCGCTGGTAGGCCACCACCTGGGACGTCACGCTGACCTCGGCGAACGACACCCGCACCGCTCCGAGGTCGCGCCGCGACAGCACGCGCACGACCTCGACGTCGGCGGTCGAACGGGCGTCGGTGCGCCAGTCCGGGTCGGCGGCCCGCACCAAGGCCACGCCGCCTGCCAGGTCGAGCTCCTCGACGAGGTAGCTCTCACCGCGGTGCAGGTACACCGCCCCCGGGTGGGCCGTGGCAGGTGCCGATGCGCCGTCCACCGTCCCGAGCATCCGCCCGGTGCCGCCCTCCACCACGGCCACCTGCCCCAGGCCCGAGCCGCGGATGTCCACCCCGGCCGCGGGCCGCTCGCGGGGCGACGGCCAGAACCAACCGGCCGGACGGCGGCGCAGCACCCCGTCGCCCACCAGCTCCTCCAGCACGGCGGTCGCCGCGTCGCCGCCGAAGACCTCGCTCACGTCCCGCTCGGTCAGCGGCAGCTCGGCGGCCGCGCACACGAGCTGGGGCGCGAGCACGTACGGGTTCGCGGGATCGAGCACGCACCCCTCCACCGGCGCCCCGAGCAACGCGTCGGGGTGGTGGACGAGGTAGGTGTCCATCGGGTCGTCCCGCGCCACCAGCACCACGAGCGCCGAGTCCTGCGCCCGGCCTGCCCGCCCTGCCTGCTGCCAGAACGATGCCCGCGTGCCGGGGAAGCCCGCCACCACCACGGCGTCGAGCCCCGCGATGTCCACCCCGAGCTCGAGGGCGTTCGTCGTGGCCACGCCGAGCAGCTCGCCGCCCGCCAACGCGCGCTCCAGCTCCCGACGTTCCTCGGGCAGGTAGCCGCCGCGGTAGGCCGCGACGCGGGGCACCAGGTCCGGGTCCACGTCGGCGAGAAGGCGCTGCGCCCCCAGCGCGGTGAGCTCCGCGCCGCGCCGCGACCGCACGAACGCGAGGGTGCGCGCGCCCTCCACCACGAGGTCGGCGAGCATCCGGGCGCTCTCCGCTCCGGCCGCCCGGCGCACGGGGGCACCGTTCTCCCCGGTCACCTCGGGCAGCAGCGGCGGCTCCCACAACGCCACGGTGCGCCCCGCGTGCGGGGAGGAGTCGGCGGTCACCGCCGACACCCGCCGACCGGTCAGCCGCGACGCGAACGCGGCGGGCTCGGCGACCGTGGCGGAGGCGAGCACCACGGTGGGGTGCGCCCCGTACCTCGCCGCCACCCGCAGCAGGCGACGCAGCAACAACGCCACGTGCGAGCCGAACACCCCGCGGTAGGTGTGGCACTCGTCGATCACCACGAAGTCCAGACGCCGCAGGAACGTTGCCCAGCGGCTGTGGCGCGGGAGCACCGAGCGGTGCAGCATGTCCGGGTTGCTGAAGATCCACCGGGCGTGGCTGCGCACCCAGCCCCGCTCGTCCATCGCGGTGTCGCCGTCGAGAGCCGCCGGGCGGACGTCGGGCAGCCCGAGCTCACGCAGGGCGCGGAGCTGGTCCGCGGCCAGCGCCTTGGTGGGCGAGAGGTAGAGCGCGGTCGCCCGCGGGTCCACCGCGAACCGCGACAGCACCGCCGACTGGTAGACGAGCGACTTGCCCGACGCCGTGCCCGTGGCCACCACCACGTCACGACCGGTGAACGCCAGCGACGCCGCCTCCGCCTGATGCCGCCAGGGCGAAGCCACCCCGCGCCGGTCGAAGGCCTGCCGCACCGCTCCGGGTACCCACTCCGGCCAGGGCACCGGGTCCCCGGCCCGGGCGGGCAGCGACACCACGTGCCGCAGCGGACCGGCGTCGAACGGGTCCGCCTGCTCGTCGGTCACCTCGCCACGAAAAGCGCGCCGGGCCCGGTCGAACGCGATGTCCGGGGGCACGCCCGAACCCGCGAGCACCCGTCGGAGCAGCACCTCACCGCGGTCCGCGTGCGTGGCGGCCGGCCGTCGCCCCGCACCGTCGCCCATGGGTGCCGAGGTTGGCACACCGCCGCCCCGCCCGGGCGTCCGACCACGACGGGGAGGCAGCCGACCGGTCACCGCACCTCGCCGGGCTGCGGCGTAGGTCACACACCTAGACTGCTCCCGACCCGTCGCCGCTCCCCACCTGCGGCAACGGCGCTGCTCCAGACGCCAGGGACGACGTCCGGGTTCCCCTGGCCCCGTGATCCACTGAACCAGGAGGACGGATGTCACGGTCCACCCTCGCCGCGGAAGCGAGTTCCATCGCGCTCGGGACGAACGACTACATCATCGTGATCGTGGTCGCGGTGGTCGCCCTCGCCGCACTGGCCATCGGTTTCGTCCTGCGCCGGGAGGTCCTCGCTGCTGACGAGGGCACCCCGAAGATGCAGGAGATCGGCCGAGCGGTCCAGGAAGGCGCCACGGCGTACCTCAACCGCCAGTTCAAGACGCTCTCCGTCTTCGTCGTCATCGTGTTCCTCATGCTGTTCGCACTCCCCGCGTCCAGCATGGGGGAACGCATCGGCCGCTCGATCTTCTTCCTCGTCGGTGCGCTGTTCTCGGCCACCATCGGCAGCCTCGGCATGCGCCTGGCCACCGGCGCGAACATCCGCGTCGCCTCCGCCTCGCGCGAGGAGGGCGGCCGCGAGAAGGCCACCCGCATCGCGTTCCGCACCGGTGGCGTCGTCGGCATGTTCACCGTCGGCCTCGGCCTGTTCGGTGCCGCGATCGTCGTGCTCGTCTACGCCGGTGGCGCCCCGCGCGTCCTGGAGGGCTTCGGCTTCGGCGCCGCGCTGCTCGCGATGTTCATGCGCGTCGGCGGCGGCATCTTCACCAAGGCCGCCGACGTCGGCGCCGACCTCGTCGGCAAGGTCGAG
>JAKDLE010000029.1 GCA_030453005.1 Pseudonocardia sp.
CGGCGAGGGAGACCCGTTCCGCACCAACCGCCGCTTCAAGCTGCTGTCCGAGGGACAGCCCGCCACCCGGCTCTCGACCGCCTTCGACTCCGTCACCCTCTACGGCCGTGACCCCGACACCCGCCCCGACGTGTACGGCAAGGTCGGCACGTCGGGCGTCTCGATCGCCACGCTCGAGGACATGAAGGTGCTCTACGGCGGGTTCGATCTCACCTCGCCGAGCACGTCGGTATCGATGACGATCAACGGCCCGGCGCCGACGATCCTGGCGTACTACCTCAACACCGCGATCGACCAGACTCATGCGCGCTTCCGTGAGGAGGAGGGCCGCGAGCCCGACGCGGGAGAGCGCGAGGAGCTGACGGCGTTCACCCTCGCGAACGTCCGCGGCACGGTGCAGGCCGACATCTTCAAGGAGGACCAGGGCCAGAACACCTGCATCTTCTCCACCGAGTTCTCGCTGCGGATGATGGCCGACATCCAGGAGTGGTTCATCGAGCACAAGGTGCGCAACTTCTACTCGGTCTCGATCTCCGGCTACCACATCGCCGAGGCCGGGGCGAACCCGATCAGCCAGCTCGCGTTCACCCTGTCCAACGGGTTCACCTTCGTCGAGAGCTACCTCGCGCGCGGGATGAACGTCGACGACTTCGCGCCGAACCTGTCGTTCTTCTTCTCCAACGGCATGGACGCCGAGTACTCGGTGATCGGCCGGGTCGCCCGCCGGATCTGGGCCGTCGCCATGCGGGAGCGCTACGGGGCGAACGAGCGGAGCCAGAAGCTCAAGTACCACGTGCAGACCAGTGGACGGTCGCTGCACGCGCAGGAGATGAACTTCAACGACATCCGCACCACGCTGCAGGCGCTGTGCGCGCTCTACGACAACGCCAACTCGCTGCACACCAACGCCTACGACGAGGCCGTCACGACGCCGACCGAGGAGTCGGTGCGCCGCGCGATGGCCATTCAGATGATCATCAACAAGGAGTGGGGACTCTCGATGAACGAGAACCCGCTCCAGGGGTCGCACATCGTCGACGAGCTCACCGACCTCGTCGAGGAGGCCGTGCTGACCGAGTTCGACCGCATCTCCGAACGCGGCGGCGTGCTCGGTGCGATGGAGACCGGCTACCAGCGCGGCCGCATCCAGGACGAGTCGATGCTCTACGAGCACCGCAAGCACGACGGCTCGCTGCCGCTCGTCGGCGTCAACACGTTCGTCAAGCCCGACGACCCCGACGCCGGGCCGGTGGAGATCGAGCTGGCGCGCGCCACGGAGGCGGAGAAGGAGAGCCAGCTCGCGCGGCTCGCCGACTTCCAGGGACGCCACTCGACCGAGGCGCAGGAGGCGATCCGCCGCCTGCAGGAGGTGGCCACGGGCGAGGGCAACGTGTTCGACGAGCTCATGCGCGCTTCCCGCGTCTGCTCGCTGGGCCAGCTGACCGAGGCGTTCTTCGAGGTCGGGGGCCAGTACCGGCGCAATATGTGAGTGGTACCGTGGTTGATGTCACACCTCGATCGGAGCCGCTCATGGCCTTTCCCATCCGTGATCTGCCGCCGGACATCGTCGAGAAACTGGACATCCTGGCCAAACAGCGCCACCTCAGCCGCAACTCCTACGTCGTCGAGGTACTGACCGAGCACACGCGGCGTCTGCGGCCGACCGTCACAGCGGAGAGCTTCGCCGCCGCCGTCGAACTGGCGGCGGACCTCGGCGACGAGGAGCTGATGCGTCGAGCCTGGCGGTGAAGGGCTGGCTGGTCGACAAGTCGGCGCTCTGGAAGATGCCGCGCTCGCCGGACCTCGACGAATGGATCGACCGGATCAACCGGGGCCTGGTGTGGGCATGCGTGCCGACACGCCTCGAGGTCGCCGTGTCGGCGAGGAACGTCGACCACTGGGCGGTTCTCCGCCGCGATCTCATGAATCCCCTGGTCGACGCGACGACGAGTCCTCGGTCGGAGCGCATCGCGCTGGAGATCATGGATGCCCTGGTGGCGGGTCGACTGCATCGCTCGGTTCCCCTGCCCGACGTCCTGGTCGCGTCGATCGCCGTGGCCGAGGGGCTGACGGTCCTGCACGACGATCGCGACTTCGAACGCATCCGGGACGTCTACGGCGGGCCCGCCGCCGAGCGCCTGGTCCTGGACCGCCGACCAGGCTGACGAGCCGCCATGCCACGGCGGCCGAGATCGTGTCGGGGCTCGCCGGGCCGACGCGCGGACCCCGTCGACCCGCGATCAGCCGCAACAGCTGGGCGCGGTTGAGAGCGCCCGGCGTAGGTGCAGCGCCGCGCCGGCCCGGAACGCCTGGTGGCGGCGGCATCCGCGTCGAGGGTGTCCGCGGCCGCCGCGGCGCGCAGCCGGGCGGGCGTCGACCCGCTGGTCACCCCGGCCGCCATGCCCGCCCACCGGGCGAGGTCGACGATCGGCACCAGTCCGCCGCGCTTGAGGTCGAGCCTGCCGCGGCGGCGGCCCGAGTGCTCGACGACGACGTCCCGCAGGAAGCCGGTGGGCGGACGGTGCGCCAGCGCGTAGCGGCCGAGCAGCCGCAGCAGGTCGAGATGGCGGCGCGCGTCGCGGAACACGTCGGGGATCGCCGGGCTCGCCCGCACGCCCCACACCGGCCGCGCGTCCACCACCAGCGAGACGAGGATCGGCGCCTTCTCCTGGGCCGGGTCGTTCGTGGCGACGGCGCCGTTCGCGTCCGCCGGGAACCCGGCGGCGGCCAGACCGGCGAGCACCCGTCCGGCGAGCGCGCGGCAATGCCTCGCGGCGTCGGCGTCGCTCTCCGGGCCGACCCACACCAGCGCGCTGTCCACATCCGACGACGGCACCGCCTCCCGGCGGGCGACGCTGCCCAGGGCCAGCCAGGTCAGCGGCCGCGGCGGGGCACCGAGCTCGTCGACCGCGAGGTCCACCAGCCTGCGCGTCACCGCGTCGACCACCACGGCGGTGATCCCGGCGACGTCCCCGGCGGCCACCCGCGCGTCGTGCAGCGCGATCACGGTGGGCGTCAGCTCCCGCGGCCGCCGCGACGACGTCGGCCACCGAACCCGCCCGGGCGATCCGCCCGCGCAGCCCGAAGCTGCTGCGGGTGGTGGCCGCCACCACGTCGACGTCCTCCAGCACCCCGAGCACCTCGCCGGTCGGGGCGAGGACGGGAGCGTGGCGCACCCCGCGGTCGAGCATGTCGAGCAGCACCTCGCCCCCGAGCCGGTCGCCTGCCGCGGTCCAGGCGGGCGCGGTCATCGCCACGGCCAGCGGCGCGGCGGTGTCGGTGCCGTCGGCGACAGCGGTCCGCAGGTCGCGGTCGGTGAGGATGCCGACGCGCCCGTCGTCGAGGGGCACCACCACCGCCGACGCGCCGCACGCCGTCATCCGCTGTGCGGCGTCCCGGATGGAGGTCGACGGCGGCGGCGCGCGCAGCAGCTCGGCCACCGGGCGCTGCGCGGGGTCCGGCCCCCGGTCCGCGCCGCCCGAGACGGTGCGGCCCAACCGACCCGCGATCCATGATCGCTGTCGGTGGTGCAGCAGCGTCAGCGGTGACGCTCCTGCACCGCTTTCGACGATCATGACGCGGGCTGGTGCGTTCCGGTGCTCAGAGCGCTCTGAGCACCGATACGCAACACGTGCAGGGCGTCGTGGGCCAGCAGGAAACCGTCTTGCAGCACGATCGCGGCACCCGCTCCTGCCGGGCCGGGACGGTCGCGGCGCCTCCGCCACAGCGCGGCCCCGCCCACGACGTAGCCCGCGTCGAGAGCCACGTTGACCAGCAGCACCCGGCGCAGCCGCCGCGCCTCGCGGTCCACGGCCGCCGCCGCGTAGGGGTCGGCGAGCCGCTCCATGCGCCGCACCCGCAACCGCTCGGCGACCGCGGCGATTCCGAGGTCGACGACGCCCCAGCCCGCGTTCTGCAGCCCGAACGCGGTGAGGCGGGGCCCGCGCCGGGCGGCGGCGAGGCCGAGGCCTGCGAGGACGCTCGCCCCGCCCCACATCACCGTGCTGCGGGCCAGGGAGATCTCGGCCGCCCAGGGATCACGCTCCACGAAGGAGGTCCGCCGCCTTCTCCCCGATCATCATGCAGGTGATGTTGGGGTTGATCGCGGGCAGGAACGGCAGGATCGACGCGTCCGCGATCCGCAGACCCTCGACGCCGCGGACCCGCAGCTGCGGGTCGACCACGGCGAGCGGGTCCGAGTCCGGGCCCATCTTCGCCGTGCACGCCGGGTGGTAGACGGTGTTGTGGGTCTTGCGGACGTAGTCGGCGAGCTCGTCGTCGGTGACGGCGTCGGGCCCCGGCGCCAGCTCCCTGGTGATCCACTCTCTCAGCGCGGGCTGCTCCGCGATCCGCCGCGCCAGCCGCACCCCGTGCAGCATCACCGCCATGTCGTGACCTGAAGGGTCGGTGAAGTAGCGCGGGTCGACGCGGGCCCGGTCGCGGAAGTCGCGGCTGCGCAGCCGCACCGTGCCCCGGGACCGCCCGCGGGTGACGTTGGGCGTGAGGCAGAAGCCGTTGTCGGTGGTCGGGTAGCCCCAGCGCACCGTGTTCAGGTCGAAGGGCACCGAGCCGTAGTGCATCATCAGGTCCGGCCGGTCGAGGTGGGCCTGCGTGCGCGCGAACAGGCCGATCTCCCACCACTGCGTGGAGCGGGTCACCATCGGCCGGGCGGCCTCCCACATCACCAGCCCCTCGACGTGGTCGTCGAGGTTGGCGCCGACGCCGGGTGCGTCCACCCGTACGTCGATCCCGAACTCGCGCAGGTGCTCACCCGGGCCGATGCCCGAGAGCATAAGCAGCGTCGGCGTGCCGATCGCGCCGGTGGACAGGATCACCTCGCGGCGGGCGCCGACGACCCGCCTGCCCGGGCCGATGTCCTGCTGGTACTCGACACCGGTGGCCCGGCCCGCCTCGAACAGCACGCGCGACGCCCAGGCCCCGGTCAGCACCGAGAGGTTGGGGCGCCGCCCGATGATCGGGTGCAGGTAGGCGCGCGACGACGAGGCGCGGGAGCCGTCGGGCTCGCGGTTGATCTGGAAGAACCCGGCGCCCTCGGTGACCGTCGTGCCCTCGTTGAACCGCACCGTCGGCAACCCGACCGCCGCCGCCGCCTTCAGCACCGCGACGCCGCACGGGTCGTCCGGGTCGATGTGGTGGACGGTGACCGGACCGGACCGGCCGTGTCCCTCCCACTCCCCGTCGTTGGTCTCCAGCCGCCTGATCAGCGGCCAGCACTCGTCGGCCGACCAGCCCTCGCACCCGCTCGCGGCCCACTCGTCGAGGTCCTCGCGCGGGGTCCAGAACGCGATGCACGAGTTGTGCGAGGAGCAGCCGCCGAGCACCTTCGCCCGCGCGTGCCGCAGGAACGAGTTGCCGTGCTCCTGGGGCTCGACGAGGTAGTCCCAGTCGTAGCCGGAGTCCAGCAGCGCCATCCAGTCGGTCAGCCGCAGGATATTCGGGTCGTCCACGTCGGACGGCCCGGCCTCCAGCAGGCACACGGTGATCGCCGGGTCCTCCGATAGCCGCGCGGCCAGCGCGCAGCCCGACGAGCCGCCGCCGACGACGACGTAGTCGAAGGTGTCGGTCACGGAGCCTGCTCCAGGTTGCCCAGGCCCATCTGCGCGGGCATGTGCTCGGGCAGCGTGCCGACGTGGTGACGCCCCCGCAGCAGGTACCACGCCAGTCCGAGGACCACGACGCCGCCGATGAAGATCGGGGCGATGAAGCGCAGCACCCCGCCGCCGTAGACGGCCTCGCGCGGCCAGGCGAGGTTGACCGCCATGGCGGCGCCCCAGACGACGGCCAGGATGTTCACCGGCAGCCCGAGCCTGCCGAGCGAGAAGTAGCCGCCCGTGCGCGCGCCCGGTCCGGGCCACTCCCCGCGCAGCCGCTTGAGCAGCAGCGGCGCCGTCACCAGCAGGTACGCGATGTAGATCATGATGATCGCCACGCTGGTGACCGCGGTGAAGATCTCCGGTGAGCCGATGTTCGCGACCAGGATGGCGAACGCGAGCACGCCGATGAGGATCGACGGGATGACCGGGGTCTTGCGGACCGGGTCGATCCTCGCCAGCGTCGCCCCTCCGGGCAGCGCGTTGTCGCGGGCCATCGCGAACATCAGCCGGATCGCCGCGGTGTGCACGGCCAGCGTGCACACGGTGATGGCGATCGCGATGCAGATGAGGAACACGGTGCCGACCGGGCCGCCGAGCACCTGCAGCAGGATCAGCTGCCCGCCGCCGGACTTCTCCCCGATGGCCGGGTCGGACAGGTTCGGCGCGGCGAGGATCAGCAGCAGCAGGATCAGCCCGCCGATCACGAACGACGCGATCACCGCGCGCAGGATCGCGGTGGGCGCGGTGCGTCGCGGGTCGACGGTCTCCTCGCCGAGCGAGCTGGCCGTGTCGAAGCCGTACATGACATACGCCGACGCGAGCGCGGCCACCAGGAACGTGCCGAGGTAGCCTCCGCTGCCGTCGGTGAACCCGGTGGTGTCGAACAGCACCGACGGCGGGTTCACGATGTTGAACGCGAGCAGCACGATGATCAGCACCGCGGCGACCAGCTCGATGAACACGCCGGTGCTGTTGATCCGGGCCATCAGCTTGACCCCGATCGCGTTCACGACCGTGGTGAACAGGATGAGCAGCCCGCCCAGGATGGCCACGTTGGCGGCGGCGTCGCCGGGCTCCGTGGCGTCGCCGACGATCTGGAAACCGGACCAGATCTGCGGCATGACGAGCTGGTAGGCGAGCACGACGGCGGTGATCGTCACGATCGAGGCCGTGAGCATCATCCATCCGGCCAGCCAGGACGTGGCCGGCCCGGCGAGGCGCTTGGACCAGTTGTAGACCGAGCCCGCCACCGGGTAGCGCCCGGCCAGCTCGGCGAAGGACAGCGCCACCATGAACTGGCCCGCGAAGACCAGCGGCCACGACCACCAGTAGGCGGGGCCGCCGGTGCCGAACCCGAAGTAGAACAGCTGGAACGTGCCGGTCAGGATCGAGATGTAGCTGACCCCGGCCGCGAAGCTGGCGAACTTCCCGATGCTGCGGTCGAGCGTCTGGCTGTAGCCGAAGTCGGCCATCCCGTCGTCGGTACCGCTCTTCGGCGCGATACTCATGAGCGCGCCTCTCCCGTGAACCACCGCGCCGGGGCCGGTGCGGTGTTGTGCCAGATGTGCTTGTGCTCCTGGTACTCGGCCAGGCCGGTCGGTCCCAGCTCGCGTCCGTTGCCCGAGCGCTTCATCCCGCCCCACTCCGCGCCCGGGACGTAGGGGTGGAAGTCGTTGATCCACACGGTGCCGTGGCGCAGCGCCCCGGCGACGCGGTGGGCGCGGGCCATGTCGCTGGTCCAGACGGCGCCCGCGAGGCCGTAGGAGGTGTCGTTGCCCAGCGCGACCGCCTCGGCCTCCGTGGTGAACTTCTCGACGGTGAGGATCGGCCCGAACGTCTCCTCGCGGATCACCCGCATGTCGCGGTGGGTGTCGGCGAGCACCGTGGGCCGGTAGAAGAAGCCGTCCGCCAGCTCCGGTTCGTCGGGCCTGCGTCCGCCCGCGACGAGCCGCGCCCCGTCCGCGAGGGCGTCGGCGACGAAGGACTCGATCTTGTCCCGGTGGGCGGCGGAGACCAGCGGGCCGGACTCGGTGCCCTCCGCGAGGCCGCTGCCCAGCCGGATCAGCTCGGCGCGACGGCCGATCTCGGCCACCAGCTCGTCGTGCATCGACTCCTCGACGATCAGCCGCGCCCCGGCCGAGCAGACCTGCCCGGCGTGCAGGAACACCGCGGTGAGCGCCCAGTCGGCGGCGAGGTCGAGGTCGGTGTCGGCGAACACGATGTTGGGGTTCTTGCCGCCCAGCTCGACGGCCAGCCGCTTCACCCCCGCGGCGCTCGCCCGGATGATCGCCTGGCCGGTGGCCAGCCCACCCGTGAAGCTGACCATGTCGACGCACCTGTGCTCGGTGAGCGGCGCACCCACGCTGCGACCGTCGCCCAGCACGATGTTGACCACGCCCGCAGGCGCTCCGGCCTCCGCGCACAGCCGCACGAGCAGCACCGACGTGAGCGGCGTGACCTCACTCGGCTTGATCACGCAGGTGTTGCCCGCCGCGAGCGCGGGAGCGACCTTCCAGGACAGCTGCAGCAGCGGGTAGTTCCAGGGCGTGATCAACGCGCAGACCCCGACCGGCTCGTGCACGACCCGGCTCAGGACGTGCGCCTGTCCGACGTCGACGACGCGCCCGGCGTCGGAACCCGCGAGGTCGGCGTAGTAGCGGAACACGGCCGTCACGTCGTCCACGTCGATGCGGCTCTCGGCGAGGGTCTTGCCCGTGTCGAGCGTCTCGGTGTGGGCGATGTGCTCCTTGTCGCGCACCAGCAGGTCGGCGACGCGGCGCAACAGCTCCCCGCGCTCGGCGGCGGTGGTGCCGCGCCACGGCCCGGTGTCGAACGCGGCGCGGGCCGCGGCGACCGCACGGTCGACGTCGCCCGCGTCGGCCTGGCCGACCGTCTCGACCACGCTCCCGTCGAACGGGTTGATCACGTCGGACGTACCGCCGGAGCCGTCGGTCCACTGTCCGTCGATGTAGAGGCTCGCCACTCCGATGATCGTCCTCGATCCGGCGCGACCGTCAAGACGCAGTGTTCGTTTTGCCGCATATAGTTTCGTGATGGGCAACGGAGCTGGTAGAGACGGGGGCGTGCAGTCGGTCGATCGGGCCGTCAGCGTGCTGGAGATCCTCGCCCGGCGCGGCGAGGCGGGCGTCAGCGAGGTGGCCGCGGAGATCGACGTGCACAAGTCCACGGCGTTCCGGCTGCTCGGCGCACTGGAGAGCCGCGGGCTCGTGGAGCAGGCGGAGGACCGCGGCAAGTACCGCCTCGGGTTCGGGCTGATCCCGCTCGCGGGCGCCGTGTCCGACCGGCTCGACGTCACCCGGCAGGGCCGTGAGGTCTGCGCCCGGCTCGCAGGCGAGCTGGGCGAGACCGTCAACCTCGCGGTGCTGCAGAAGCACTGGGCGGTCAACGTCGCCCAGGCGCGCGGGCCGTCCACCGTCTCCACCCACAACTGGATCGGACGGCTCACACCGCTGCACTGCACGTCGAGCGGGAAGGTGCTCCTCGCGCACCTCCCGGTCGAGCACCGCACCGAGCTCCTCACGGCGTCGGGGATGGAACGGCTCACGCCGTACACCGTCGCGGCCGCCGCGGAGCTGGAGCACCAGCTCGACGAGATCCGCACCAGCGGGCACGCCGTCGCCGTGGAGGAGTACGAGGTGGGGCTCAACGCCGTCGCCGCGCCGGTCCACGACCGCTCCGGCGACGTCGTGGCCGCGCTGAGCGTGAGCGGTCCGAGCTACCGCCTCGACGAACCGCGGCTGATCGCGCTGGTGGAGCCCCTGACGGCCGGAGCGGCGGAGATCAGCAGGCGGATGGGTCGCTACGGTGCGTGAGCGGGTTAGGGTCGGTCCCGTGGTTGTCGATGATCTCCGGACCGCGGTCGCCGTGCCGGCCGCGGTGCGGCGGGTGGTGTCGTTGGTGCCGTCGCTCAGCGAGGCCGTGGCCGTCTCCGCGCCCGGGTTGCTGGTGGGCGCCACCGACTGGTGCACCCACCCGGCCGACCTCGACGTGACGCGCGTCCGCGGCACCAAGAACCCCGACGTCGACGCCGTCGTGGCGCTGGCCCCGGACCTGGTCGTGGCCAACCAGGAGGAGAACCGCGTCGACGACCTCGACGCGCTGCGCGCCGCGGGCGTGGCCGTGTACGTCACCGACATCCGCACACTCGACGGGGCGCACCGGTCCCTGGCGCGGATGCTGGCCGCCTGCGGTGTCGGCCGCCCGGCCTGGCTCGACGAGTCCGAGGCGGCGTGGGCCGCCGTGGCCGACCCGGCGGTGCGTCGGCGCGCGGTGGTACCGATCTGGCGCAGGCCGTGGATGGCCGTCGGGCGCGACACGTTCACCGGCGCGCTGCTGCACCGCCTCGGCGTCGACAACGTGCTCGCCGACGATCCCGAGCGCTACCCCCGCATCGACCCCGCGGCGCTCCCTCCGCACGATCTCGTCGTGCTCCCCGACGAGCCGTACCTGTTCACCGCCGACGACGGCCCCGAGTCGTTCCCCGACGTGCCCTCGGCGTTGGTCAGCGGCCGCCTGCTCACCTGGTACGGCCCGAGTCTCGCCGAGGCCGCCCGCGTGCTGCCGGAGGCCCTCGCCGGGTGAGCCGCGCACACCCCGCGCGTGTCCCGCACAGCCGCGACGCGCGACGGCGGTCGCTCCGACCGTCCGGCTCCCGCTCCTGGCTCCGATGCCCGCCCGCGTGACGCGCCATCGTGTCGCCACAGCACAGAGCGCCGCCGTCACCTACAGTCGCGTCGGAGGGGGGAACGGGTGAGGATGGCGGGCAGGACACGGTTCGCGGCGCTGTGGACGGCGGTCGCGCTGGTGCTGGGCGGATGCGCGGTGATCGCGCCCGAGCCTCCGGTGTCGCCGCAGGTCAGAACGCCTGCCGAGGCGGTCGCGGTGATCGCCGTGGACGACCCCGTCGCGCTCGCCGCCGCCACCAGCGCGGCGTTGTTCGCCTCCTCCCCGATCGTGGTGCTCACCGGCCCGCAGACCGTCCCCGAGGCCGAGGAGACCGCCGTCGGGCTCGGGGTGCCGCTGCTCCTGGCCGGCGGCCCCGAGGTCTCCGCCGAGCTCGACCGCCTCGGCGCCACCACCGTCCTGGCCGTCGGCGAGGTCACGACGGAACCCGCCGGACGCCGGATCGTCGACGACCCGGACGCGCTGCCGCCCGTCACCGTCCCGGTTCCGCAGCCCTCGCTCCTGGTGCTCACCACCGATGGCGCCTCGGCCGCCGCAGGCACCGCGCGGGCGGCGGGTGCCCGCGTCGAGACCGTGACCGACCCGGACCCCCGCGTCGCCGCGCCAACCGGCCTCGACCCGCGCCCGGAGCACGTCCTCGCACTGGGCTCCGCGTTCGGCACCCCCGAGGTGCTGGCCGGGCGGCTCGACGTCGCCGCGCGCGGTGCCACGCTCCCGGGCGGCGGGCAGGTGCTGTTCCCCGGACGCCGCATGGTGGCGCTCTACGGGCATCCCGGGGTGCCCGCGCTCGGGGTACTCGGCGAGCAGGACGTGGCCGCGTCGGTGGCGCGAGCGAAGGCACTGGCCGCCGAGTACGACGCGGTGTCGGACGTACCCGTGGTGCCTGCGTTCGAGCTGATCGCCACGATCGCCGACAGCGGTCCGGGACCCGACGGCGACTACAGCTCCGAGGCCACCGTGGAGTTCCTGCGCCCCTGGGTGGACGCGGCGCGCGAGGCGGGCGTCTACGTCCTGCTCGACCTGCAGCCCGGCCGCACCGACTTCCTCACCCAGGCGCAGCGCTACACGGAGCTGCTCGCGCAGCCGCACGTGGGCCTCGCGCTGGACCCGGAGTGGCGCCTCGGTCCCGACCAGCGGCCGCTGCAGCAGATCGGCTCGGTGGACGTCGACGAGGTGAACGCGGTGATCACCTGGCTGGCCGACCTGACCCGCGAGAACGCCCTGCCCCAGAAGCTGCTGATGATCCACCAGTTCCGGCTGTCGATGATCGCCGGGAGGGAGCGGCTCGACACCTCCCGCGACGAGCTCGCCGTGCTGCTGCACGCCGACGGCTTCGGCACACCCGACCTCAAGTTCGCCACCTGGGCGGCGCTGCACGAGGGTGCGCCCGCGGGCGTCGCGTGGGGCTGGAAGAACTTCTACGACGAGGACACCCCCACCTTCACCCCGGCCCAGACGATGGCGATCGAGCCGGAACCACCGGTGTTCGTCTCGTACCAGTAGCCCCACAAGTCACTCTGGTGACGGTCGCCCTTTCGGGCCCCGTTTCCCCCGTTCACCCACGTGGGCGTGTTCGCACTCCGTAGCGTCGCACTGCCCGGAAGAACGCCCACGAACGGGGACGAGATGCTCCGCCCATTCCGCACGCTGCGCCAGGTCACGTCACCGCTCGTGTTCGCCCTCAGTACCCTGCTCGCCGTCACCGGGACCGAGCCCGCGCCTCCGCCCGACACCGGTGCCTCCGCGCGCTCGCAGTCGGGCACGGCCAGCCCCGGCCGGGCCGCGACGGGCCCGACGCAGCTCTCGGTGGGCCCGGACGGGAGCTCGTTCGTCACCGCCGACGGCGAGCCGTTCTTCTGGCTCGGCGACACCGCCTGGAGCCTGTTCGTCAACCTCGACCGCGAGC
>JAKDLE010000529.1 GCA_030453005.1 Pseudonocardia sp.
CACAGATATGCATCCTTTGCAGGCCTACCTCATCCGGGCGCTGACCCTGCACGACCCGCGGGCGGAGCTGCTGTCCGCGCTGCCGGTAGGCCCGCCGGTCGTGTTCGGGCTGCGGCTGAGCACGGTGCTGGCGATCGACCTGGTGCTGGCCGTGCTGGCGTCGGCACTGATCGCCGGGCTCGGACATCCGGCGGGCATCGCCGAGGTGGTCGCGGGCTGGCTGGGTCAGGCCCTGCTCGCCTCGGCCGTCGGCGTCGTCGGCGCCGTCCGGGGCTCTCCCGCGATGGGTGGCGCCGCCGCGGTCGCGCTGTGGGGGCTGGGAGCCGTCGTCGGGCCGGTCGCAGCCGCGTTGCCGTCGTGGCTGCGCGACGGCGTCGCACAGGTGTGGTCGACGACACCGTGGACGATAGGGGCGGCGCTGGTGCTCTACGGCGTCGCGGTGGCGGGAATGCGGTTCCCTCGAACGGGTGCAGCGCTCGCGTGAACCTCCCGGTACCGCTGGGCTACCTACCCCACATGGATCTCGGATCGATGGCCGGCCACGAGATGCGCCGGTGCGGGATGCCAGCCCTTGCCGTGCTCACGGGCACGGCCGTGGCGCTCGGCGTCGTGCTGGTGGTGTTGCCGTCGAGCTGGGCGGGATGGCTGGTCGCCTCGGCGCTCCCGCTGGCGTTCGGGATGGCCGCGGCGATGGTCGCGGGTGGTGAGGACGCCCTCGAGCTGCACCTCACCCTGCCCACCCCGTACCCGCGTACGTTGCGGCGCAGGCTGGCGGTGCTGGTCGGGGTGGCGGCGGTCGTGCTGGCCGCGGTGGTGGGCGTGCTCTCGGCCTCGGGACGGGTGCACGACCCGGTCCAGGTGCTCGTCGATGCCGGCTCGGTGGCCATCCTGCTGCTGGGCACGGCCGTCTACGCGGCCGTCGGCAGCGGATCGCCGGGAGCGCCGTCGGCGGTGGTGCTCACGGCATGGCTCGCCAAGCTGCTGGTCCTGGACGGCGCGCTGCGGGGCTCCGGGACGGCCGCGGTGGTGGCCGCCGGCGCCGGACTGGCCCTGCTGCTCGTGGCCGGGCGCCGGCTCGAGGACTCGGAACACCTGATGAGAGCAGCGGTGGCGTGATGGCGGGGATGACGGCGCTGGCCGGCACGGTCGTGCACGAGGCCCGGATGGCGCAGCGGGGTCGGGTGCTGTGGCTGGCGATGGTGCCGGCAGTCCTGCTCTCGTTCGTGCTGGGTCTCGGCTCGCCGGTGGTCGGCGGTCTGACCGACCCGGTGGCCCGGATCGGGGCCTGGGCGATGCTGCTCACCACGTTCTGCGCACCGGCGCTCGCCGTCGCGCTGGCCGACCGGTTCAGCAGGCTGCTCCACAGCCGCCGTCCCGGCCTCGCCGAGCTGCTCGAGTCCACACCCGGCAGCGGGACCCTGCGCATGATCGGCACGCTCGCGGGCCCGCTGGCCGTCGGCCTTTCCCCGGTCGCGGTCGTGCTGGCTGCGGTCTGCGTCGCGGCGGCGGTCACCGGGGGTGCGGCTGGTCCGGTACTGGGAGCCGGGCTCGTGGCATTGGGGACGATCGTCGTCCCCGGTGCGTTGGTCGCCACCACCATCGCGGCCCTGCTCACGCTGCTCGTCCCGGTCGCGGCGGCCCGGGTGGTGGTGGTGGCCCTCTGGTTTTGGTCGACGCATCTCAACACCGAGCTGCTGGCGGTGCCGACCCTGGCCCGCACACTGTTCTCACCGCTGGGCGGCTACCCGGCCGCGGCCTGGCTGCACGCGTCGCCTTCCTGGGCGAGCGGGTCGCCACCCGGCATCTTGAGTCCGCCGCCGACGACCCCGGCAGCGCTGCTCAGCGTCGCACTGGTTCTCGGTGCCGCCGCGGCGTTCGTCGCGACCGCCCGCGCCGTCGCGGGTCTGCGCGCCTGACCTGCCCCTGACCACGTTCGCCCACTGTTGAACGGAGAACCGCCGTGCAGATCACGATCGAGGGACTCGGCAAGACCTATGGTAAGGGCCGCCGGGCGCTCGACGGCGTCGACCTGCGGCTCGACAGCGGGATGACCGGACTCCTCGGGGCCAACGGTGCGGGCAAGACCACCCTCATGCGGATCCTCGCAGGCGTGCTGCGACCCACCGCGGGCCGGGTGCTCGTCGGCGGGCACGATCTGGCCACGTCCGCGGGGCGGATCGCGGTCAAGCGGATGCTCGGATACCTCCCGCAGGAGCTGGCCGTCTACCCGGACCTCACCGCGGCCGAGTTCCTCGACTACATCGCGCTGCTCAAGGGCATCGACGACCGGCAGGCACGACGCCGCCAGGTGGAGCACCTGCTGGGACAGGTCGGTCTCGCCGACGACGCGAACCGCCGGGCAGGCACGTTCTCGGCCGGGATGAGGCGACGGCTCGGCATCGCGCAGACCCTGCTGGGTGATCCACGGCTGATCATCGTGGACGAACCGACGGCGGGGCTCGACCCGCAGGAGCGCATGCGGTTCCGCGCGCTGCTGGCCGGGCTCGGCGGCGACCGCACGGTGATCCTGTCCACCCACATCCTCGACGACGTGGCGCAGAGCTGTCCGCGCGTCGCGGTCCTGACCGCCGGGCGGCTGGTGTTCGCCGGCACCACCGAGGGCCTCGTCGGCGCGGCCGCCGGGCGGACCTTCGTGGTCGACTCCCGGGTGCCGCTCGGCCGCGACGACGTGCTCGTCAACGCCACGGCCTTCGCCGACGGCACCCGGGTTCGCATCGTCTCGACCGGTCCGCCACCTGGTGCGCGGCCGGTGCCGCCGACGCTGGAGGACGGCTACGTCGCCCTGTTGCAGGACGGCGGCGTGACCGCGGAGGTGGCACGGTGAGGGCTGCTCGGGTGGTCTGCGCGGCCGTGGCGCTGGTCGCCCTCACGACCACTGCGTGCGGGGGTGGCAGCGGTCGTGCCGAACCGGCGTCGCGCTCCCCGGTTGCCCTGCCCGAGCCCGTGGCGACGACCCAGCAGGTGCGCAGCGAGAACCTCGGCTACCTGTGGCCGTTCACCGTGCCGGGCGGCACGATGGAGTGCCGCGCCGGGAACATCGCCGTCTTCACCACCCCCGACGGCACGAGCTACGCGCTCAACGACAACGCCAGCCAGGCCGGACTGCCCGACGTCGGCCCGCTCCGCGCGCAGGGCGCCGACGGCGACGAAATCAGCCTCGGATCGCTGCTGGGGAAAACGCTGAAGCTCTGCTGATCGGTGCCTTCCTGCATTTGCGGGTGTCGCGGACCCTGCTGGCCAATTCATCGGGCACCGGGACCGAAGGTGATCTTCCCAGG
>JAKDLE010000030.1 GCA_030453005.1 Pseudonocardia sp.
CACCCGACACCCTCCACGCGATCACCGATCAGCTGACCCTCTGGCTGGCAGACGGGGACTGACGTACGGAACCCGATCGACCAGCGGGACGGGCACGGGTTCCGAAGCTCAGGCGACCTGCGCCCAGGCGACCTCAAGAACCTGCGGAGGAGGCCGTCCAGTACTCCACGAACCGGCCGTTCTCCGCTCGTAGAAGATCGTTGCCGAAGAAGCTCAGCTCTCCGTCGGGGGTGTGCCCGCGTCCGGTCCATCGGCCGGCCACCAGGTCGCCTTCCACGATGGGCCCGACCTCGAGGGTGAACGAGAGGTCGCTGAACATCTCCTGGGTCTGGCCGATGATCGTCGCGAGTTCGTCCGGTCCGTGCACGTCACGGTTCGGCCAGTGCCCGACGAAGTGAGGTGCGACGAGGTCGTGGGCGGCGCTGGGGCTGCCGTTCCAGAGTTCGGCGAGCCATCGGCGGTACAGCTCGTGCGCAGATGCAGCAGCCATGCGTCCAGCCCACCACAGGCGCGTCGCGAGCGCAGGTCGTGCGGCCGCCGACACGAAGCGCTATTGCCCCGCCACGGGATCCGTCTGCGGTACGTCGCAGACGGAAGAGGTTCAGCGCAGATTCGCCGGGTTGTGTGGCCAGTCAGCTGGCACCACGGCGCCCCCGGTCGGTCCACAGCGCTGCGATGTGTCGTGTGTCAGTTCCGCAGCAGCCGCCGATGATCGCCAAGCGGGGTAGCTGCGGTGTAATCCGGTCGTGCTCGGCGGCCAAGGCCATCGGATCGCCCTCGTCGAGCTCGGTGGCGTCGTCGAGCTCCACGTGGCTCTTCACCGAGGCGTTGCACCGTAGTCCCACGATGCGGTCGCACCAGGCACCGGGCTCGGCCAACCCCGCTGCGACGTGGCAGGGATGGGCGCAGTTGACCAGGAAGTAGTCGGGCCCGGCGGCGTCGTCAACCTCGCAGATCGCCTGCCCGAGCGGAACTCCGCCGGGCAGCCCCCCGTCGGTCTCGACGGTGAACGAGATCGCGACCGGCAAGCCGGCGGCGCGGGCCGCCTGCACAATGCCGATCGCCTCGCCGACGTCGGTCAGGGTGTACGCCGTGACCATGTCGGCACCGGACCAGGCGAAGGCCTTGATCTGCGGATGGTGGTAGTCAGCGGACCGGATCGGGTCGGCAGGTCCACCGGGACGGTAGCCATCACCGCGTGGACCCACCATGCCGCTGAGGACGACGTCGGGCACCGTCTCGGCGTAGCGGTCGCGCAGCCGGGCAAGCAACCCGATGGCGTCGGTATTCGCGCGAGCCAGCTCCACCGGCGAGTAGCCGAGCCGCTCGCCCCAGTCCGAGCTTGCTCGCCAGGTGGGCGACTCCAGCATCAGCCCGGCTCCGGCCGCGCGAGCGATCGCCGCATACCCGTCGTAGTAGTCCTGTAACAGCGCTTGGCCCTCGGCGCTGTCGAGCAGCGGGAACGCGGCGAAGTGCGGCAGCTCGACGTCGTGATGGAAGATCAGATCGGCCTCCATGCCGCCGTCGGTAACCATCGGCCGGCCGTGCATCTGCGGCAGCCCCGCGGCGCTGTTTGTATCAGACTGAACAGTCTGGTACAAGGGTTATCGTGCCGAGGGACGGAACCGCTACCCGGGAACGCATCCTGGATGCCGCCGAACGACTGGTCATCGAGAACGGCTTCGCCGCCACATCGGTGGACCGGGTGATCGTTGAGTCGGGCACCTCGAAGGGCGCGTTCTTCCATCACTTCGAGTCCAAGCTCGACCTGGCCAAGTCACTCGTCGACCGCTACGCCGCGGCCGATATCGCGCACCTCCACGACGCGGTCACCCGCGTACAGGGCGCTACTGATGACCCGACGCAACGCGTGATCGAGTTCGTCCGCATCCTCGAGAACACCGCGGACGACCTCATGGCAGCGCAATCCAGCTGCCTCTACGTCTCGATCCTGACCGAACGCCAACTCGCCCGTCACGGCACGTCAGAGCAGATCGCCCGAGCCGTCGTGGCCTGGCGAAGGACTCTGTCCAGCATGCTCGACGAAGCGCTCGCAACCCAGCCAACGAACCAGCAGATCGACACCGACGCCCTCGCCGACCACGTGTTCGTCACGTTCGAAGGCGCGTTCATCCTGTCCCGATCAATGAACGACAGCCGCCACATGCGCGCCCAGCTCACCGTCCTTCGACAGCTCATCGAGCGCTTGCTTCTCAGCCATCCCGGATGAGGAACGACGACCGGCACGAGCACGCCGCTCACGCCCAGGACCGCTTCAGTCCCGATGACGGATCCGTCTGTGAACCGGGTGCTACCTGGGAACGCGGGCGAGGAGAACGCTGCGGTCGGCGGCGGTGGGCCGCACGGTGATGTCGATGTAGCCGACGGCCTCGGCGATCGCGGCGAGTTCGCCGGTCGACCAGCATTTGCCGGGGGTGGAGTGCATCAGCAGCGCCGAGTACTCAGCGACCGGCAGCGGCCCGGTCTTATCGGCGTCGACGTGAGTGTCATGGTCGAGCAGCCACCCGCCCGGGGGCAGTGCGCGGTAGGAGGCGGCGAGCAGGTGCTCGACACGGGAGCGGTCCCAGTCGTGCAGGACCTGGGAGTACAGGTGCACGTCGAACGCGGTCGGGAGCGGATCGACGAACATGTCGCCGGTGACGACGTCGATGCGGTCGTTCTGGCCGCGCTCGGCGAGCAGCGTGCGCGCGGCCTGGTCCACGGGTGCGCGCTCGAACACCGCGGCGGACGCGGTGGGGTGCTGCTCGAGCACGGCCGCGGCGTAGATCCCGGAGCTACCGCCGACGTCGAGCAGCCGACCGACCGGCAGGTCGGCGGTCGCGCGGGCCAGTGCGGGTGCCAGGAAGGCGCCGCGGGCGTCCATCGCCGCGGTGATCCGGGAGGCGAACTCGACGTCCGCGAGCCGGCCCGACCAATCCCGGGCCCCGCCGTTGCCGCTGCCCGCCCGGTCAGCGTCGCCGTCGCTGATGGCGCTGGCCCAGGGCGCCGGCTCGTCGGTGCGCAGCACCCGGGCGAACTCGCGCGCCGCGGGCCGTTCGGCCAGCGACCCGTAGTAGGTGCGTAGGTCGTAGGCCGACCCGGCCACGAAGTGTTCGCGAGCCAGCGCGGTCAGCTCGACGACGTCGCCGGCGGCGAGGTCACGGCTGACCAGGTCGAGCGCGGCCGCGTAGGTCAGCAGCACGTCGGCCGGGCGTTCGGCCCAGCGCAGCGCCGCTCGCAGCACCTCGGCCCGGGCCGGGCCGTGCACGGCGAGCCAGGTGAACACGTCGAACTCGGTGACCGCGGCGATGAGCAGGTCCGCGGCGTAGGCGCCGTCGCGGACGCGGTAGAGGCTGGTCGGATCTGTGACGTTCATGGGGACGCTATTGGCCATGCTTTCGATTCCACCACCAGTCCACTGCGCGCCCGGGCTCGGCGAAGCCCGGCCCACCCGAGTCCGAACCGACATGCGTGCCCGGCGCCGATGACCGCGACGCCGCCGACCGCACGTCCGTCCCGAAGATCGATCCCCAGTTGGGACATGTGCCAGCACGACGTCGGGCTGCCCTCAGCGGTGCGAGGATCGGGCCATGTCGATCGATCGCACGATTCTGTTCCGGCTGGCCACCAGTGTCCGGCTTGAGCGAGCTGTCCGTACCGCGCCGCGGGGAGAGGGTCTGGCGTGGCGGGCGGCCTCGCGCTACGTCGCGGGCCGCACGCACGAGGACGCCCGACGCGTCGTCGGCGACCTGTACACCCGAGGTGCGGCAAGCAGCGTAGATCAGTTCGGCGAGCTGGTGCGGAACATGGAGACGGCCGAGCAGGTCGGCGAGGACTACCGTCGCCTCGCTACCTCCTTGGCCACCTTCCCAGATGACGCGTGGCTGTCGATCGACCTGTCCCACCTCGGTCTGGATATCGACCCGCCAGGGTGCGCCGACCAGCTCGCCGCGATCGCGCAGACGCTACCGACGGGCCGCCGCATCCAGGTTGGCGCCGAGGACCATGCTCGCGCCGGTGCCGTCCTGCGGTGCGTGCTCGACGTCGCTGAACGGGGTATGGCTGACCGACTCGGTGCCACCGCCCAGGCGAACCTGCACCGCACGCCCGAGGACATGGAGCAGCTCATCGCCGCCGGCCTGCACATCCGGCTGGTCAAGGGCGCCTACGTCGAACCGTCCCACCTGGCCCTGACGTACGGTGAGCCCACCGACGTCGCGTACCTGCACCTGGCGCACCGTCTTGCCGAGGTCGGCGCATCGTATGCATTGGCCACTCATGACGGAGTGCTGCGCGAAGCGCTGCTGGCCGCGCTGGGGCCAGCACCAGTCGAACAGCTGCTCGGGGTGCGACCCGACGTGGTCGACGACCTCATCTCTCGGGGCGTGCCGGTCCGCGTCTACGTGCCCTTCGGCAACGACTGGTTCCGCTACTGGATGCGCCGCCTCGCCGAGTCCCGCGGCGCCTGAACGTCACACAAGGCCGCCCAAGACTTCGAGGCTCGTCCCGCAGGACGATCCTCCTACGCAGCGCCGCCGTCGGCTCTCAAGGAGCGCGAGAACGACCGCCGCTCGACTGCCCTGCCTGCATGAGCGCGACGTACTCCGTGGACGAGTCCTCGCCCGCCGGCCGACACACGCTGGCCATGGGAGCCTCGCCGGAGGTGATCCGATCGGCGCTGCTGGTAGAGGACCAAGCCGCCTTCGACGTCGCCTACGAGATAAGGCGCTCGCCGATGCTCGCGAGAGCCTCGACCTCACACCGTTGTTCCGCATGCTCGAGCGCTGGCGCGGGATCGCAGTCCTGCAGCGCGACCCGGCGGTCTTTCCTCGCCTCGCGCGGCGCGCCGCTGAGAAGCTCACCGGCCAGCCGAGTCCTGAGGACGAGCCGCTCGCGGTCACCCGGGCCGAGGCGTCCATGTAGGTGTACCCCAACCCGACGTCAGGCCGAACCGCCGATCACCGTCAGACTAGGGTCCGCACACTCATTGCTGGACACATCGTCCACCGGATCCTAGAGTCCAACCTGACATCGGCGGATACCGGGTGCGGGGAGGCCACGATCACCGGACAACGGGTCGGCTACATCAGGGTCAGCAGCCTCGACCAGAACACCGGCCGCCAACTCGACGGCATCGCTGTCGACCGCACCTTCACCGACACCGCGTCGGGCAAGGACGTCACCCGCCCGCAGCTGGCCGCGCTGCTCGGCTTCGCCCGCGACGGTGACACCGTCATCGTGCACTCCATGGACCGCCTCGCCCGCAACCTCGACGACCTGCGCCGGATCGTGCGCGAGCTCACCGGCCGCGGCGTGGCCGTGCAGTTCACCAAGGAACAACTCACCTTCACCGGCGACGACACCGCCATGGCCACCCTGCTGCTCTCGGTCATGGGCGCCTTCGCCGAGTTCGAACGCGCCCTCATCGGCGAACGGCAACGCGAAGGCATCGCCCTAGCCAAGAAACGCGGCGCCTACCGCGGCCGCAAACACTCCCTGAACCCGGACCAGGCCAACACGCTGCGACGGCGAGCAGCCGACGGCGTAGCCAAGGCGACCCTGGCCCGCGAGTTCGGCATCAGCCGCGAGACCGTCTACCAGTACCTGCGCGCCGCATCCGACAACCCAGCGCCCGCGGCCACCGATGACGGCACGACCGCGAACAGGTGACAACAGACCCGCGCGGCGGGCGTCAATATCTCCGCGCTCAAACAGCTGGCGGATCTGGTGTCCGCACAGTTGGCGTGCGTGCTGTCCATCAGTTGTCGCAGACCGCGGTGGCGACGTGTTCCGCAGCAGGACTGACACGGATCTTACATTTTGTGACACACTCGGGAGCATGGCAGACACCATCACGTTCCGGCCCGACGAGGACGCCGTTCGCGCGCTGGCCGTGCTCACCCAGGACGGCACCGGCGTCTCCGCCGCGGTCCGCGCGGCGTTGATCGACGCGGCCCGAGCCCGGGCCGGGGACCAGCTCCGCGCCGAAGCCGCGACGTTGGCCGCCGACGACCACGACCGCGCCGAGGCCGCACAGGTACTGCGTGACATGGAGACGCTGCGTGCGTGGTGAGGTGTTCCGCCTCAACGCCGCCCGCGGCAGCCGCGGGCACGAGCAGTCCGGGACCCGCTACGCGGTCGTGGTCCAGTCCGACCAGCTCCCGCTCTCGACCTGGCTGGTCGCGCCGACCTCGACCTCCGCGAACCCGGCCACGTTCCGACCCGAGGTGCAGATCCAGGGCCGCACCACCCGAGTCCTGGTCGAGCAGACCGCCGCGGTGGACCCCGGCCGGCTCGGCGCCCCGGCCGGGCCCCTGAGCTTCACCGAACTCCGCCAGCTCGACGCGGCCCTACGGCTGGTCATGGATCTCTGAACGGTCACCTTCCGCGCATCGGTGGGCCACCCGGTCAGGCACGACGCGGCACCCCAGGTCTGCTCCGACCGACGACCAACGAGACGACGCGGGTCGTCGCCGGGATCGGACCTCGTGTTCGGCTGTGCGGACAGATCCTCCGCCGCCTGAACCGGCCGAACTCGCCGCGATCGGCAACAGCCTCCCGGCACCATCCGGGGTACGGGACCCGGCCAGGTAGCGAGCCCGCCGGAGTCGGTGACGTCGCTGACCGACGAGCAGGCTCGCCGCTCCGGTCATCCGTGTATCACCGACGAGCGCTGATCTCGAACACTTGTTCGATTCTCGCCGCATCACCGGCGAAAGGGCGCCGGGACCGGCGGCCGGGCCCCGGGAAAGGGGGATCGCGGACGGGCCACAGGCCTCGCCGGGCGCTCGCCCGCGACCTGACCCGTTCGGCGCCTCGCCACCATCGAGCGTGGCCCCGTCCGGCCCAACCATCTACTGTGCGAGAAGTTCTCAGATTCTAGGTTTTTCGGCTCCATCGTCGGGGTCGTGCAGGCCCGTCGATCCGGCTGCTCTGGCCCGTGATGACGTCAGTTGGGCCCACTAGAAGGGTCGCCATGCCGGCACGGGACGAGCAGCAACACCCCTCCCATGTCCGCCGCCCACTGGTGGAGCCCCCCAGCCCGCATCTGAACAGGGACGGCATCGATGCGCTTCTGACCGCGACCGGGCGCGGTGATCTCGGCGCTTTCGGCCTGTTCTAGTTCTACGACCAGACGGCGCCGACGGTGTTCGGGCTGCTGCGCGCCGGAACGAGGAAGCTCGGCAGGAACACGCGCGCCACCGGTGAGGCTACGGAACGGGTCTACCTGGCGATGTGGCGCGCTGCGCCGTGCTTCGAGCCCGGTAGACGGTCGGCGTATTCCACGATGCTGTTCGCCGTCCGCTGCGAGCTTGCCGATCAAGTCTGCAGCGGCATCATGAGGCGGGCCGCGATCGGTCCGGCTACGACCCTCACCGATGAGGACCAAGGACTGCCGCGACCGGGTGGCCAGAGCGCCGCCCGTGATCAGGATTGGAAAGGGTGAACACGTGTAGCCTTCGAGGCGCCGAGTCCTTCTCGTTCGCCACCACCGGGGTGACGTCGTGCCCGGTGCGACGGTGCACCGATTTTGCCGCGCGTGGGTTTGCAGTGGCGGGTCGCCCGGAGAGGTGGGGTGGCGGCTGTGCGGATGAACGGAGCCATCGATCCGGTGGAGAGTCTCGCGGCTTGCGGTCACGTGTGCTGGTCCTACAAGGATCGCGCCGGGTTCCGGGTGCGCGCGCTGGAGTATGCGGCGAGCGGGATCGCCGCCGGCCAGTGGATCGAGTACGTCGGCAGCGGCAGCGTCGAGGGGTTGCGCACGGAGCTGGCCGGGTTGGACGGCATGGCCGAGCACGTCGAGGCGGGTCGTGTGGGGGTCTCGTCGGTCGCTGACTTCTATCCCGTCGTGGGCCACAGTGATGTGGTCGATCCGGTGGCTGCCGTGGCGGCGCGCGTCGCAGGCACCGAGAAGGCGCTCGCCGCCGGGTACACCGGATTTCGGGCCGTGGTCGACGCCACGGCGATGGCCCGCTCCGCCGAGCAGCGTGCCGCGTTCGCCCGCTACGAGTACCTCCTCGACCAGAAGACGAGCGTCCTCCCGGTCACGGCGCTGTGCGCCTACGACGTCAGCGCGCTCGGCGGCGCGGCGGTGGCCGAGCTGGCCTGCCTGCACCCGTTCACGCGCAGCGGTTCCGCCTCGTTCCGCCTGTATGCCGACGAGGGTGTCGAGTTCGCCCTGGCCGGAGAGATCGATCTCGTCTGCCGCGAGTTGTTCAACGCCACGCTGGCGCACACTGTGACGCTGTCGCCCGGGCCGGAGCTGGTGATCGACGGTGGAGGACTGGACATCATCGACCCCCGCGGGCTACTTACGCTTGTCGAGCACGGTCGGCGCGCGGGTGCGACGCTGGTGATCCGCAACGGCCCGCGCTTCGTGCGGCGGTTGGTCGAACTCCTGGATCTACAGGATGTGCGAGTGGAGGTGTCGACATGACAACCGGTACTGAGGCCGGGCATCGTGGGTATCGGCACGAGACCGCCTTCTACGGCTGGGACGAGGAGTACCTGTCGATCGTCGTCCCGTTCCTGAACGGGGCCACCCAGGCAGGCGAACCCGCCGTGGTCGCCGTGCGCGGGGTGAACGCCAAACTCATCCACGGCGCGGTGCAGGACCCGTCGAGCCTGTCGTTCATCGACGCCGACCTCCATTACGGTCGCCCATCGAGCACCATCAAGGCCTACCGCGACCTGCTCACCGGGCACGTCGCGAACGGTGCCGAGCAGATCCGTCTCATCGGCGAGGTCCCGCACCCCGGCGTGGGCAGGGCGTGGGATTGGTGGGCCCGCTACGAGGCCGCGATCAACCACGCCTACGACGACTTCCCGCTGTGGTGCGTGTGCCCGTACGACACCCGCATCACCCCGGGCGGGGTGCTCGCCGATGTCGCGCGGACCCATCCCTTCGTGGCGACGGCGGACGGCAGTCATGCGATGAGCGGCCGGTTCGAGGACCCGGCCCGGTTCCTGCGCGACCGGACGGCCACCGACGCTGATCCGCTGGAGGCCGGCCCGCCGGCGATCGATCTGGTCGATCCGACGCCCGGCGCCGCCCGGCGTGCGGTTCGCGATGTGGGCCGCGGCGGTGCCCTTGGTGCGGACGAGCTCGACGATCTGGTCATGGCGGTGAACGAGGCGGTGACCAACGCCCTGCGTCACGGCCGCCCACCGGTCCATCTGCGGGTATGGCCCGGCCCCGACCGTGTCGTCGCCGCGATCACCGACGGCGGGTCCGGTCCCGCCGATCCCTTCGCCGGCCTGCTCCCGGCCACGGCGACATCGGCAGGCGGACTCGGTCTGTGGCTCACCCACGAGATCTGCAGCCACATCACGCTCGACAGCAGCGACGAAGGGTTCACCATTCGGCTCGTAGCCGGGAAGCCCTGCGTCCCGTCGAGCACGGACCTCTGATGACACGTTCGGGCCGACAAGAGTGTCGAGTCCCACACGCGCAGGCGATCGAGGACGTCGTCGTTACCGCGCCGCGACCTGACGCCCGGCTGGACGACGACCCGGTCTGCCCCACCCGCGTTACCTGCACCCCGATCTGCTCCCACCGGTGCAGACCGTCGCCGACTTCGTGGTCACGCCCGCCCTGGGTCGGGTCCCTCGGCGCCTCCCACCCCATCGGGCCACCCGCGCCCGACCGCCCGCACCTGGGTACCCGACCCGAACGGTGCAGCGCGTGGTCGAGGAGTTCGTTGATGGATTTTCTACCGCGCCTGGCGGCCGGCATGGTCTTCGCGATCGATCGGACCGGACCGGACCGGACCGGAGCCAACGGCGGCGTTCACCGGATCGTGCGGGGCGTATCTGCGGCGTGATGTCTTCCTCACCGCGGCGCACTGCGCCCCACCAGGCCGCGAGTTGTTCACCGTGGCTGGGGCCGGTGGTCACCCGCAGGCAGCGCATCTCCCGCGGCGTCCCGGCGCACAGCGATACCTGAGGTACCGCCGGCCAGGTGCCAACATTGGTCGTGCGGCGGCGCACCTTCCACCCGCGGTCGGATCTGGCGTTTCTGGTCACCGACGCACCGCTGGCTGATCAGCGGGACATGCGAACCAGGTGTACCGACGCCCTGAGCGGATGCTCATCGACGGCGGTGACTTCGTCTGCTTCGGATACCCCGCCGAGGGTGGCCTGGACAACCGGCCGACCGGGCGCACCATCCGGGGCTACTGCCAGCGCTGGTTCAGCTACCTCGACTCGGCCGGGCGCCGATACTTCGCCCTGGAGATGAGCTGTCCGGCACCGGCCGGGCTCAGCGGCAGCGTCGTGGCCTACGCCCAGCGGCCCGACGTCGCGGTGGGCGTCGTCACCGCCAATCACGACTCTTACGTGTTGCTCGACCGCGTCGAGGAGGTTCAGCGCGACGGCAGCGTGTACCGGGACAGCACCAGCCGCGTGATCTCCTACGGCATCGCCGCCAGCCTCAGCAACACCGAGAACTGGCTCGACGAGCACCTCTCCTCACTGTCCGCGACGGACTAAGGGGTGGTCACGGAGCCAACGTCCTGCGCTGGCCGCAGCGTCCTCTGTGGCACGTCACTACGTCATCCGCCTCATCGGATGTCACGTCGGCACCGGTGCCGCACACGGCGCGGTCCTGCCCGATCGATCAGTTCCGCGTGGCGGGGTCGCGGTGGTAAGCCAGTGTTCGTGACCGTTGCTGCGCTGTATCGCTATCCGGTGAAGTCCATGCTCGGCGAGAACCTGACCCACGCCACACTCGACGAACGCGGTGTTGTGGGTGACCGCGCCTACGCCCTGCTCGACGTCGAGTCCGGTGTCGTGGCCAGCGCCAAGGTCCCCAGACGCTGGCAGACGCTGCTGCAGTTCTCCGCGGCGTTCGTCGAGGAACCGGTACCCGGCCAGGAGGCACCTCCGGTGGTGATCACGTTCCCGGACGGCTCGACCCGCCGCAGCGACGACCCCGACATCGACCGCGCCCTGTCCCAGATCCTGGGCCGAGAGGTAAAGCTGATTACCACCGCGCCCGCGGGCACCGCGTTCGAGGAGATCTGGCCCGAGATCGAGGGCCTCGATCCCGACAGCCTGGCTCCGGTGCACATCGTGGAGGCCACCACCGCCCGACACGAGGACACCGGCGAGGCGATCAGCCACTTCGACGTGGCCGCGTTCGCCCCCCCGGGACGCTTCTACGACCTCGCCGCCCTACACGTGATCACCGAGTCAACCCTGGCCCGGCTGCGCGGGCTCGCCCCCGACAGCGACTTCGACGCCCGCCGCTACCGACCCAACGTCGTGCTCGCCGACACGAGCCCGGGCTTCATCGAGAACGACTGGCCCGGCCAGCAGATGAATCTGGGCGAGGACGTACGGCTGGCCTACACCTTCCAGACCATGCGCTGCGTCATGACCACCCTCGCCCAGCCCGACCTGCCCGAGGACCGCAACACCTTGCGCACGGTGGCCAAGAACAACCGGGTTCAGATCGACAAGCCCGAAGTCGCCGGACGGTGGGCCTGCGCTGGGGTTTACGCCGACGTCACCAGCGGCGGCCAACTCAGCGTGGGCGACCCGCACACCTGAGTACCTCACGACTTACCAAGGACGACCCCGGGCCGCGACAGCAAGATCCACCGGCTACCCAGACCCCGCTGACCGGATCCTGCCCACAGCGTTGATGAGGGACGCGGCAGAAGGCAGCCCGGGCCGATCCCAGTTGGTTCCGGTGTGAGGCCGTGGTCGACGTAGATCCGATCGGGGGCGACGTCGAGCGTGACGAGGACGTCGCGTTGCGCGGTGAGGTTCTGATCGTCGGTGGAGACCCGGGCGTATCCGACCTTGGGGGTCACGCCGAACAGTGTGCCGGTTAGGCCCCCGTCACCGGAACTGTTCACCGAACCACCCTTGCTTACGCGGCTCTTGCGATTCTCGCGCCGGGTGGCTGACCGGTGGGGGTTCGGCTTACGGGATGGTCGCTGCGGACCTCGACCGGATCGTCGTCGAGGTGTCATCGATGTGTCGCCCGCGACGCCCTCGGGCAATGCGCGATGCCGTGCGAGGCGAGTGCGGGGTTCGCTGGTGCCCGTCGTAACGGTTGAGTGGACCTCCGCGTCGATGCGGTGCATGGTCGGGCAGCGGCTACGGTCGGCGTGGTCGGGAAGCGGAGGGCTGAGCGGCCCGCGAGGTTCAGGTCGAGGTGGTGCTGGGCGTGTCCG
>JAKDLE010000530.1 GCA_030453005.1 Pseudonocardia sp.
GGGGCCAACGGGGGTGGCCGAGCCGTGTGCCAGCACGCCCACCTTCACCCAACCTCTTTGCGTGATGGTGGCCTTCCTGCAATCGGTGGGCGGCCGCGCGCAATCGCCACGGATTGGGTCTCGGCATCGCGGCTTCTTCGCGATACGCTCCGGCCGACACCGGACGCAGATGATCGCGTCCGGAGTCCCGACCAGGGCACGGACCGTGGCGGGCGCGATGTCGGGGTCGAGTGCCCCGACACCAGGTACGAGGAGAGCAAGAATGGCAGAGGGCACCGTCAAGTGGTTCAACAGCGAGAAGGGCTACGGCTTCCTCGCTCCTGACGGTGGTGGCGCGGACGTGTTCGTGCACTACTCGGCAATCCAGACCAACGGCTACAAGAGCCTCGACGAGGGCCAGCGCGTGTCATTCGACATCGAGCAGGGCCAGAAGGGGCCGCAGGCCACCGGGGTCGAGCCGCTCGCCTGAGAGCGAGCGCACATCCCGCAGACCCATCGGGTATGGCGCCACGCGCTGGCCCACGCGGTCCGCGGGCAATCCCGACACGAGCACCAGGCTCCGTGTCGTGACATGCAGCGACAACGGCCCCACGAGGCGACTCCGAGGCCGTTGTCCTGCCACAGCTGCAGCTCCCAGGTACAGGGCTCCGGCGCATTCCGGCTGGTCCGGTGCGTGGCGTCGAATAGCGCTCCGAGGGAGGACGGCGAGGTTCGTCGTCTGTGGCCTCGTACGGCTGATTGCCACCGCTGGCCTGGCCACGCACCGAGGTCGCGTTGCTGCGCGCCGCCCAGGCCGAGCTCGCCATCCACGCCGCGCAGACAGCGCCGGGGAACGACCCACCGAGATCGACATGGGGTTGAGGTTGTCAAGGGCGGCCGAAGGCCGTCGCGCAGCCGATGCGCAGCACCGTTGGACGCCTGAGCGGCCGGCCCGTACACCGCGCAGCCCGCACCCGCGGCCGCCCTTGACACCCGATCCTCCATAGGGAGTCAGTCGGAGGCGACCGGTGGCGCGCCCGACCGACGGGCGCGGCGGCGGTGCTGCGCCCCGACTGCCGTGTCGACGAGCAGGAACAGCACGAGGCTCACCCCGAAGACGGGGAGCAGCCAGCCGAGGAGCACCGCGGTGAGCACCATGCCGAACAGGATCGGCTGGGGGGTCGAGGCGAGCACGCCACGGGCTTCGAGCGGGCGAGGCTGCGTGTGTGTGGGCCTGCGCAGCCACCACATCCGGTAGCCCCAGAAGATCACGGCGAGGATGCCGAGCGACATGGCCGTCATCGCGATCTGGTTGGCCAGCCCGAACAGCGTCCCGGTGTGCGCCATGATCCCGATGCTCGTCAGCTTCGCGAGCAGCGGGTAGTCGGCGAACCGGATCGTCTCGACGACGGTGCCGGTGGACGGGTCGAGCGCGACCTTGTCACGCTGGATCGGCGCGCTGTCCGACGTCTCCTTGACGACGTAGGGGTCGCCGGGTTGCGCGGGTGGCTCCAGCGTCAGCGGACCCTGGAGGCCTGCTGCGCGGCCTGCGCTCTCCGCGACGCCTGCGCCGATGACCGTCGCGCCCGCCGCCGGTGGCGCGACCTCGGCGGTCAGCTGCGGTGATCGGGCGTCGAGGGAGGTCAGCACGGTCTGGAACCGCTCGCCCGCGAACGTCGACCAGGTCAGGCCCGTGAGGCTGATGAACACCAGCGCCACGGTAAGCCAGCTGCCGACGCCGCCGTGCCAGTTCATCATCCGGCGACGACCGGGTCGGGCCGACGCGGGCGGGCCGCCCAGTTCCCGCCCGCGGGCCCGGCGCTTGCCGACCCCCACCACGCGCCCGCCGAGGAACAGGACCGGCAGCCAGCTCGCGGCGAACTCGGAGTAGACGGCGCCGACGGTGCCGAGCTGCAGGTCGCCGTGGAACTCGCGCAGCCAGTTCTGCACCGGCGGCTCGCCGTGGGTCCGTGCCAGCAGGCCGGTGACCTCTGCGGTGTACGGGTCGACGTAGACGGTGAGGTTCTCGGGGTTGCCGCCGAACTCCGGGCTCCCGGTGGACACGTCCGGCGGGGTCAGCACGACGTGGGTCGTGCGGTCCGGCTCGGCGGCGGGTAGCACGGAGTCCAGCGTCGCCCCGGGAGCGGTGGCGAGCGCGGCGGCGACCTGCTCGTCGAGCGGCCGGGCCGGTCCGGGCTGCGGCTCGACGAGCAGTTCCTTCGCGTAGAGCACGTCGGCGATCTGCGGGGTGAACACGTAGGCGATCCCGGTCAGGCACAGGATCGCGAGGAACGGGGCGGTGAGCACCCCGGCGTAGAAGTGCACCCGGCGGATCAGGCGGCGCAGCGCGAGGCCGGGCGGGGTGGTCGGTGCGGCCGCTTTCGGCCGCGGTTCGGCGACCGCGGTCGGCGGTCGGTCGGAGGTGGTCGACACGGTGTACTCCAATGGCGAGGGAACGACAGGGCGCCCGCCGCGACCGGCGGGCAGGACGAGCCGCCCGCTCCGCGGCGGGCAGGCCTGATCGGCTCGGTGCACCCGGGACGGGCGGTCGAGCCGGAGCGGTCGTTCAGACCGTCGCCGGGGGCCCCCTCAGGACGCGGACATGCCGCAGCCGTCGTGCGCACGCCACCGCGGCCGGGGTGACCGTCGGAACGCGCGGCGGATGGTGAACCGGGCGCCTGCCGGCGGTGAGCCTGCGCCACCAGCGCGCCGCCCTGGCGGCCAGGCGCCGCGCGGCCGCCCAGAGCCGACGTTCCCCGACGCGCATCACGGCGGCGGCGACCAGGCCTGCCACGACATGGACGTGGAACATCACGTCGTGGGGCAGCAGGCCGGCCTCGGCCACCGCCGGTCCGGCCGCCGCCAGTGCCGTGTGCACGACCTGCTGAGTGCCGACCTGTAGGGCGGCGATGCCGGTCCAGGACCGTTCCCGGGCACTCAGCACCCACGCGGGCAGCATGGCCGCGGCGAATGCCAGCAGGAGCACCGGAACCGTCGCCGTCCCCCCGGCCAGCACGTGTCCGGCGGCGCCGAACGCGGTCGCGGTGCCCGCCGCGACACCGGAGCGCAGCGCCCTGCTGGGCACGCGCACCCCGGTCGGCGACACCTGCGCTCGCACGGGCATCACGCGCCTACGCCATGCCGATCAGCATGACGGCCATGGCCCCGCTCATGATCAGGTGCGGCGCCCGCGCGCCTGCCGTCGTCGTCGGCCTGCCGGCGGCCGCCGGGATGCGGGCCGACCCGAAGCCGACGCCGGGGCTCGCCGGGCCGCCGGGCCGGCAGCGACGCATCCTGGTGGACGAGGAGTTC
>JAKDLE010000531.1 GCA_030453005.1 Pseudonocardia sp.
AGCTGCGAGCGATAGTCGGCGTTGACGGGCGCGGACCAGTCGGCGTAGGCGCGGCGGGCCACCACACGCCCGCGTTCGGCCAGCGCGTCGGCGATCGGACCGAAGTCGAACGGGGTGACGCCCAGCCCGTCGCGGGCGCCGATCGCGAGGTTCTCGTAGTCGAGGAACAGGGCGATGCGTTCGTCGTCGTTGCTCACTGCGCTCCCATGGTCACTGCACTCCCACAATCGGACGGCCGTGGACAGGTGGGGCTAACGGCACGGGGCCCGCACGCGAGATCCTCCGCGGGAACAGTACGGGCAGCGGTGGGACGGCGTCGGGTCGACGGTGCACGAGGAGGCGGCGCGCCGGGCGCCGGGCCCGGTCCGCGACGTGGCGGGCCCGCTCGCCCGCACGATGGCCGCCGGGTTGATCGGGGGGGCGCTCTGCGGCGCGGTGGTCGGCGGTGCGCGGTTCGTCCACGGACACGTTCCTGGCCGTGGACGTCGTCTCGCTCGTGCAGCAGCGCTACCCGACCGCCCCGTTCATGTGCTGAACGGTTCGGCCTCCGATGGTGGCACGATGACCGGTATGGACGGGTCCGTCGACGAGGTTCTCGCGTCCCACCGCGTCGCCGTGGCGTACCTGTTCGGCTCGCGCGCCGAGGGGACGGCGGTCCCGGGGAGCGACCACGACGTCGCCGTCCTGTTCGCGGAGCCCCGGCCCGCCTTCGACGCCACCGTGCGGCTCGCCGCCGGGCTGGCCGGGGTGCTGGGCACCGCGGTCGACGTGGTCGACCTGGACCGCGCCTCCCTGGAGCTGCGCGGTCGCGTCGCCGAGCGGGGGCGGCTGCTGCACTCGACCGACGAGCCACGACGGGTCCGGTTCGAGGTCGACGCCCGGCTGCGGTGGATCGAGTTCCGCCCGGTGCTGCACGCCACGACGCAGGCCTTCCTACGCCGGGTGGCGGCCGAGGGCCTGCGCTGATGGTCGACGAGGACCGTGTCCGCAGGCTGCTGGCCTGGTCGCACTGGCCGGTGCGCGGAACCTCATCGTGCACCTCTACGCCGAGGTCGACGACGAACGACTCGCCCGCGCCGTCCGGGACGGCGGGCTGGACGACCTGAGCGCGTTCGCCGCCCGCGTCGCGGCGCTGGCCACGACGTAAGAGCCCCCCGGGCACGCTGACGGCATCGGCTCATGATCGCCGCGAGATGCACGCCAGCGCCCTGCGCAGGGCGTTCACGTGCATCTCGCGGCGATCTTGTCCCGCATCCGGCGCTAATCCAGGTAGTCGCGCAGGACCTGCGAGCGCGACGGGTGGCGCAGCTTCGACATCGTCTTCGACTCGATCTGCCGGATCCGCTCCCGGGTGACCCCGTAGACCTGGCCGATCTCGTCGAGTGTGCGGGGCTGGCCGTCGGTGAGGCCGAACCGCAGCCGGACGACGCCCGCCTCGCGCTCGCTCAGGGTGGCCAGCACCGACTGGAGCTGGTCCTGCAGCAGCGTGAAGCTCACCGCGTCGACCGCGACGACGGCCTCGGAGTCCTCGATGAAGTCGCCGAGCTGGCTGTCGCCCTCGTCGCCGATGGTCTGGTCGAGTGAGATGGGCTCCCGGGCGTACTGCTGGATCTCCAGCACCTTCTCCGGGGTGATGTCCATCTCCTTGGCGAGCTCCTCCGGGGTGGGCTCGCGGCCCAGGTCCTGGAGCAGCTCGCGCTGGATGCGACCCAGCTTGTTGATGACCTCGACCATGTGCACCGGGATGCGGATGGTGCGGGCCTGGTCGGCCATCGCGCGGGTGATGGCCTGCCGGATCCACCACGTGGCGTAGGTCGAGAACTTGTAGCCCTTGGTGTAGTCGAACTTCTCGACCGCACGGATCAGGCCCAGGTTGCCCTCCTGGATGAGGTCCAGGAACGCCATGCCGCGGCCGGTGTAGCGCTTGGCGAGCGACACCACGAGGCGCAGGTTGGCCTCCAGCAGGTGGTTCTTGGCGCGCTCGCCGTCGCGGACGATCCAGCGCAGGTCGCGGCGCAGCTGCGGGGAGACCTTCTCGCCCGCGTCGATGGAGCGGCGCATGCGCTCCGCGGCGTAGAGGCCCGCCTCGATGCGCTTGGCGAGCTCGACCTCCTCCTCCGCGTTGAGCAGCGCGACCTTGCCGATCTGCTTGAGGTAGGCGCGGACCGAGTCGGCCGAGGCGGTGAGCTCGGCGTCCTTGCGGGCCTGACGCAGCGCCTCGGACTCCTCCTCGTCCCAGACGAAGTCACCGGACTTCGTGGGGGTGGAGGAGCGTTCACGCGGGCCGCGACGGTTGGCGCCGGTGTTGGCCGGCTCCTCCTCCTCGTCGTCGTCCTCGTCGTCGTCGTCGGAGTCCTCGGTGGCGGTACCGCCTGCGACGACGACCTCGACCGGGGGGTCGGCGACGAGCTCGGCGTCGTCGAGCTCGACCTCCTCGAGGTCCCCGCCTTCAGGGCCTGGGCCCTCGGGCTCGACGGCGGCGTCACCGTCGAGATCGGTGGGCTCCTCGCCCGCCGGGCCGGCCTTCTCGGGCCCGGACTGTTTGGGTGCGGCCTTGGCCGTGCGGGTGCGCGGCTTCGGCGCGGCCTTGGCCGCGGGTGCGGTCTTCGCCGCCCGGGACGCCCGGCGTGCGGGAGCGGGAGTCGTGGCCTGGTCGACCGTCGGCTCGGTGCGGGTTGCGGAATCTGCGGCTGCCACCTAGGCCCTCTCACTACGGTGCGCTCTGTGGTGAGCCGGAGAACACATACCGGCTGCCTGACGAGATCTGTGCTGGACGAGAACTGCGATGTGACCCCCCGCGGCGCCGCCCGGGAGTGTCGGGAGCGGGCGCCCCACGGCGGGGTGCGGATCCATTGTAACTGCGTGCGGCCGCAGGCGTTCACGCCTCGCGCCCCCAGGCGTGTCCGGGCACTGAGGCCCTGCCTCCGGTGTGGTCGGATACAGGGGTGACCGACCCCTTCCACGCGTACCCGCCCACGGTCGACCCGCAGATGTTGCGCCTGGTCGCGGAGCGTGTCGCCACCGAGGCCGCCCGCCACCTGGGCACCCTTCCGCGGCCGTGGGACAGCGGCGCCGCCGACGGCTCCGTGGCCACCAAGAGCACCCCGACCGACGTGGTCACGGCGTCGGACACGGCGGTCGAGACGTACCTGCGCGAACGGCTCGCGACACTGCGGCCCGACGACGTCGTGGTGGGGGAGGAGCACGGCGGCGCGGGTGACGACGAGGGCATCGTGTGGGTGGTCGACCCGATCGATGGCACCGTCAACTACCTCTACGGACTGCCTGA
>JAKDLE010000532.1 GCA_030453005.1 Pseudonocardia sp.
TGGTGGCGCTGGGATCGGCGGGGTACAAGGTCGCCGCGGTGGTACTGGGCGAGGTCGACGCGTACGTGCACGCCGGTGGGCAGTACCAGTGGGACTCCGCCGCGCCCGTCGCCGTGGCCCGGGCCGCCGGGCTGCACGCGAGCCGCCTCGACGGCTCCGAGCTGCGGTACAACGTCGCCGACCTCTACGTCCCCGACCTGTTGGTCTGCCGGGCGGAGCTCGCCGAGCCGCTGCTGAGTGAGATCGCGCGGGGCCGGTAGGCGCGCGTGGCGCCCGCACCGCTCACCGGGCTCCACCGCGGCCGGGTCCGTAGTCGGTCAGGGCGGTGCGGACGCGGTCGATCTCCGCGCCGTCGAGGGTGCGTGGCGGTCGCCCGGTCGACAGCGCGCGCAGCGCGACGTCGCAGACGTACTCCAGGTACTCCGCCCGGTCGAGCGCGCCCGCGACGCCCGGCGCGATCAGCACGGCGCCGTGGTTGGCCATCAGCGCGGCGGTGCGGTCGGTCAGCGCGCGGAGCACCGCCCGCGCCAGCGCGTCGGTGCCGAACGTGGCGTAGGGCGCGACGCGGACCGCGCCGCCGAAGAACGCCGCGTAGTAGTGCGTCACCGGCACCTCGTCGACGACGGTGGACAGCGCCGTCGACGCGGGGGCGTGGGTGTGCAGCACCACCTCGCCGGGGCGCGCGTCGGGTCGGGAGTGGGCGAGCACGTGCAGGGCCAGCTCGGAGGTGGGTGGCAGCGGTGCGTCGACCGGGGCGCCGTCGAGGGCGTGCACACCGACGGTGCCCGGTGTCAGCTCCGGGTAGGGGACCCCGCTCGGGGAGACGGCGAGCAGGTCGCCCTCGCGCACGGAGACGTTGCCCGCGGTGCCCACCACGAGACGGCGGTCGACGAGCCCGCGGCACAGGTCCACGACGGCGGTGCGGGCGTCAGGTGCGATCATGCGTCGATCCTGGCGGGTCGGGTACCTCCGTGCGCATGCAGATCGGATACAAGCTCTTCGCCGAGGCCTACCCGCCGCAGGAGATCGTGCGCCGGTGGCCCGCAGGCCGCCCGGATCGCCGCCGAGCTCGGTGACGCGCTGTTCGCCACCGAGCCGAAACCGGAGCTGGTGAGCGCCTACCGCGACGCGGGCGGCACCGGCCCGGCCTACGCCGAGGTGCCGCTGGCCTGGCCGCCGACGAGGCGAGCGCCGTCGCGTCCGCGCACCGGCTGTTCCGCTTCGGCCCGACCGGCTGGAAGGTGCAGTCCGAGCTGCCCAACATCGGCAACTTCGAGGCGGCGACGTCCTGGATCACCGAGGACGACATGCGCGGCGCGTTCGGCTGCGGCCCCGACGTCGCCCGGCACCTCGAGATCGCGCAGCCCTTCGTCGACGCCGGGTTCGACCGCCTCGCGCTGGTCAACGCCGGGCCCGACCCCGACGGGTTCCTCGACTTCTTCGCCCGCGAGCTCGCGGAGCCGGTCCGTTCGCTCACGTCGGCCTGACGACCCGCCCCCGCGTGACGACGGCGACGGCCAGCGCCGTGGTCAGCGGCACGGAGGCGACGAGCCCGATGCTCCCGACCAGCGTGCGGACCACCTCGACGGCGATCACCTGCGTGGTGAGGGTGTCGGCCAGGCCGCGCTCGGCCACGCTGAACAGCAGCAGCAGCGGCAGCGAGGCGCCCGCGTAGGCGAGCACGAGCGTGTTCACCGCGGACGCCACGTGGTCGCGCCCGATCCGCATGGCCGAGGTGAACAGGGTGGCGGGGCGCAGCGTCGGGGCGGCGGCCCGCAGCTCCCAGACGGCGCTGGTCTGGGTGACGGTGACGTCGTCGAGTGCGCCGAGCGCGCCGATCATCAGCCCGGCGAGCACGATGCCGCGCCCGTCGAGTGCGGTGCCCAGGGCGTTGGCCAGGCTCGCGGTGTCTTCGTCGGCGCCGGTGAGGGACGTGGTCGCGGCGAACCCGGCGCCGAGCAGCCCGATCAGCACGAGGCTCCCGAGCGTGCCGAGCACCGCCACCGAGGTCCGCGCGGAGACCCCGTGCGTGAGGTACAGCGCCCCGAACATGATCGCCGAGCAGCCGACGACGGCCACGGCCAGCGGGTCGCGTCCCGCCAGGATCGCGGGGAGTACGAACCCGGTCAGCACGACGCCGGTCAGCACGAGCGAGCCGAGCGCGGCAACCCCCCGCCAGCGGCCGAGTGCGACGACCGCCGCCGCGAACAGCAGCGCGAGCAGGGCCAGCGGGGTGCCGCGTTGGAAGTCGACGATCTGGTAGGACTCCGGATCGGTCGGGTCGCCGGTCAGGGTGAGCACCACGTCGTCCCCGGTGGTGAACGGCGAGACCCCGCGCACCACCGACACCAGCGTCACGATGCTGACCCCGGCCGCGGGCCCGCCGGTCAGGCGCACCGTGAGCGCGGCGCAGCCCCGGTCGCCGCCGCCCGGCTCGCAGTCGCTCTCCGCGGTGGCGACGACCGAACCGGTGACCCGCGGTGCCGCCGCCGCCCCGTCGGTCGGCTGCGCGCGTTCGAACGGGAACAGCAGCACCAGCCCGACGAGGGTGGCGAGCACCGCGGGCACGAGCAGCGTGGCGATCGCGATCCGCACCCGCCGGTCGGCGGGCGCCGCCGCTCCGTGGTCGTGGCTGTGGCCGTGGCCCAGCCCGGTCTGGACCTCGACCGGATCGGTCGCCGCGGCGTGGCGACGGGCCGCCCGGCTGTGTCGGGGGCCGCCACGGTGTTCGCTGCGCGTCACCTGAGGAAGTGTCCCGAACCGCCCGTGATCGCCGTCTGCGGTACCGGAGCGCCATCCATGACGCTCCCGCACCGCACCCGCTGATCACCGGTCGATCGCGTACGCCACCTCGACGGTCACGGCGACCTCCTGGGTGCCCGCCTCGATCGGGACGGACGCGACGGACGGCGCCCGCACGTCCTCCGCGGCGAACGGGATCGGCGGCCCAGCGGACACCTCGGTGATCGACAGGACCGGGCCGAGCCCGGTTCCCGCCGCCTCGGCGAGCTGTTCGGCCTGGGTGCGCGCCTGCCGCACGGCCTCGGCGCGGGCGCGGGCGCGCAGTTCGCCGTCGTCGGCCAGGGAGAACGCGATGTGCTGCACGCGCACGGCGTCGCCCGCCGCCTCGACGGCCGCGTCGATGAGCGCGCCCGCCGCGGAGATGTCGCGCAGCGTAGCCGTGACCTGGTTGTGCACCTCGTAGCCGGTGATCCGACCGCTGTCGCCGTAGGTCGGGGAGATCGACAGTCGGCTGGTCTGGATGTCCTCGTCGGCCACCCC
>JAKDLE010000533.1 GCA_030453005.1 Pseudonocardia sp.
TTGGCCGCGTAGCCCGACGATAAGACCAGTGCGGCCTCGCTGCCGCAGAACGCCGCCAGGTCGCCTTCCAGCTCGGCGTGCAGGGCCGTGGTGCCGGTGACCAGGCGCGAGCCGGTGGATCCCGCGCCCCAGGCGCGCACGGCGTCGACCGCCCCCGTGATCACCCGCGGATCGCGGGAGAGCCCGAGGTAGTCGTTGCCCGCGAGGTCGATGGCGGGGTCGTCGACCGCGCGGGGCCGCAGCTCCCGGCGCAGCCCGGCGGCGCGGCGGGCGTCGGCGTGGGCGGCGAGCCAGGCCAGGGGATGAACGGGATGCACGACGCCCGACTCTATGCCTGCGCCTGCGTCACCCCGCCGCGGCCGCCGCGCACACCCCCGCGGTGATCGTGGCGAGGTCGTCGGTGGTGCAGACGTAGGGGGGCATCGTGTAGACGAGGTCGCCGAAGGGTCGCAGCCACACCCCGGCGTCCACCGCGGCGGCGGTGGCGGCGCGCATGTCGACCCGGCGGTCGAGCTGCACCACCCCGATCGCCCCGAGCACCCGCACGTCGACGACGCCGGGCAGCTCCCGGGCAGGCGCCAGCCCGGCCGTCAACGCCCGGGAGATCCCGGACACCTCGGAGCGCCAGTCGCGCTCGAGCAGCAGCCCGATGGACGCGCGGGCGACGGCGGCGGCGAGCGGGTTGCCCATGAAGGTCGGGCCGTGCATGAGCACCCCCTGCCCACCGGCTCGGCCGGCTCCATGGACTCCGCCGCACGCGATCCCGCGGGCCACCTCCGAGGTGCACAGGGCGGCCGCCATCGTGAGGTAGCCGCCGGTCAGCGCCTTGCCCACGCACATCACGTCGGGGGCGACCCCGGCGTGGTCGGCGGCGAACAGCTCGCCGGTGCGGCCGAAGCCGGTGGCGATCTCGTCGAACACCAGCAGGACGTCGTGGGCGAGGCACAGCTCGCGCAGCACATGCAGGTAGCGCGGATCGTGGAAGCGCATGCCGCCCGCGCCCTGCACGACCGGTTCGACGACCACCGCGGCCAGCTCGTGGGCGTGGCGCTCGACCAGCTCGGCGAGCTCGGCGACGTAGGACGTCTCGAACGCGGCGGGCGGGGCGGACGCGAACACCTGCTGCGGCAGCACGTCGCGCCACAGCGAGTGCATGCCGCCGTCGGGGTCGCACACGCTCATCGCCCCGAACGTGTCGCCGTGGTAGCCGCCGCGCCAGGTCATCAGCCGGTGCTTCTCCGGCCTGCCGCGGGAGCGTTGGAACTGCAGGCACATCTTGATCGCGACCTCCACCGACACCGACCCGGAGTCGGCCAGGAACACGTGCTCCAGGCCGGCCGGGGTGACGTCCACGAGCAGCCGCGCGAGGTCGACGGCGGGTGAGTGCGTGAGACCGCCGAACATGACGTGGCTCATGGAGCCGAGCTGGTCGCGCACGGCCGCGTCGAGGACGGGGTGGGCGTAGCCGTGGATCGCCGCCCACCAGGAGGACATGCCGTCGACGAGCTCGTGCCCCTGCTCCCCGGCGAGGCGCAGCCGCACCCCCGACGCCGAGACGACGGGCAGCGGGGCCTCGGTGGCGGGCATCGGCGCGTAGGGGTGCCAAACATGCTGTCGGTCCGTCGTCACCAGCGCGTCGATGTCCACGGGTGGCGAGGGTAGCCGCCGGGCACTCTAGGCTGGCGGGGTCATGTCCGCTGCCGCCGAACCCTTCGCGCACCCCGCCCTCTCGCGTCGCCGCGAACTGGGCGCCACGAGCGCACGATCGTTGCTGCTCACCGTGCTGGGTGAGTTCGTGCTGCCCCGCGACGAGCCGGTGTGGACCCAGGTGCTCATCGACGTGCTCGGCGGGCTCGAGGTCGAACCGAAGTCGGCGCGCCAGGCGCTGGCCCGCACCGCCGCCGAGGGGCTGCTGGAGTCCGGCCGGGCGGGCCGTCGGGTCCGCTGGTCGCTCACGGAGTCGGGCAGGCGCCTGCTCACCGACGGCGCCGACCGCATCTACGGCTTCGGCAACACCTCCCGGCCGTGGGACGGGCAGTGGCTCGTGCTGCTGGTCAGCGTGCCGGAGTCGCGCCGCCAGCTGCGCCACCGGCTGCGCACCCGTCTGGCCTGGGCCGGCCTCGGCTCACCGACGCCGGGGGTGTGGCTCTCCCCCGATCCCGGCAAGCAGGACGAGGTGGCCGACGTCGTCGCCGACCTGGAACTCGCCGGCGTCACCAGCTCGTTCGTCGGGTCGTTCGGCGCGATCGGGTCGCAGCGCGAGATCGTCGAGCAGGCCTGGGACCTGGCCGAGGTCGAGGACGCCTACGAGGAGTTTCTCGACGCCTTCGCCCGCGCCGAGCCCGCCACGCCCGCCGAGCTGCTGGCCCACCAGATCCACCTCGTGCACACCTGGCGGCGCTTCCCGTTCCTCGACCCGCAGCTGCCTGCCGAGCTGCTGCCCGAGGCGTGGGCGGGCACCCGCGCGGCCGACCTGTTCACCGACCTGCACGCCCGCTGGCACGGTCCCGCGCAGGAGCAGTGGACGCACCTCGTCGGGTCCGCCCGCCCGGCGTGACCACCGACGCCGGGACCCGGACCGCCGCTCCTCAGCCCAGGCAGCCCGGCCCCAGCAGGGCCTTGAGGTCGCCCATCAACGCCGACGACTGGGTGACCTTCAGCCCGGCGTCGAGCCGCAGCACCGTGGTGCGGGTGCCGTTGACCAGCGACAGGTGCACCTCGGAGGAGCCCGGGTGGTGGGAGAGCACCTCCTTGAGCCGCGACACCCGCTGCGGGGTGACGAGCTCGGTGCGCATGCTCACCCGCACCGGCGCGGCCACCCCCGCACCCGCGACCGTGAGGTCGGGCACGGCGAGGTCGTTGACGATCAGCGACACACGGTCGTCGCGGCGGTTGACCCGCCCTTTGACCAGCACGATCGCGTCCTCAGCGACGTCGACGCCCACCACTTGGTAGCAGCGGGGGAAGAACAGCACCTCGATCCCGCCTGCCAGGTCCTCCAGCTGCGCCGACGCCCACGGCTCGCCGTTCTTGTTCACCCGCCGGTTGACCCCGGCGAGGATGCCGCCGACGGTGACCTGATGCCCGTCGGGCACGTCACCGGAGACGATCGAGGAGATCGGCGTGTCGGCCTTGGCGGAGAGCACCTGCTCCACCCCGTGCAGCGGGTGGCCCGAGACGTAGAGCCCGAGCATCTCCCGTTCCACGGCGAGCTTGTGCTTGGTGTCCCACTCCTCGTCGGAGACCTTCACGTCGAAC
>JAKDLE010000534.1 GCA_030453005.1 Pseudonocardia sp.
CGGGTCGTACCAGTTGGGCCGGTGCCTGCGCGGCAGCAGGCCCATCTCCTCGTAGGTGAGTGCCACGACCTCGGCGCAGTAGGCCGTCTCCAGCCCCGCCTGCGGTGCCCCCTCGGGGCGTCGCCACGGCAGGGCCGGCGCACGGCCCCACAGCCAGCGCCCGGTCAATCGCGCCGTCGACGGGAAGGGGGTGCCGTCGAGGCGGGCGACGGCCCGCAGCGCCCCGTTCTCGATGCCCGACCCGTCTCCGGGGTCCGGCGGGCCGTTCAGCTGCCGCACCCACGCGCGCTGGCCGTAGCGGTGGCCCCACTGGAGCACCGCGTCGCGCATGTCGTGCAGTTGCACCCCGCGCTGGTGGGTGCCCGACCACAGGTCGAGCAGTGAGCGGCCGAGCTCGGCGTGCCAGAGCATGGGCGGCAGGTCGTCGACCACGATCGCCATGCCGACGTGGTTGACCGGGGCGTTGGTCAGGCCGCGGATGGCGCGGTCGGCGCCGCTGCTGCCGCGGAAGACCCAGATGTCACCGGTCCGCGCCAGCTCGCACGCACGGTCGAGCGTGATCACGTTCCGGGCCACGACCGGTACCGTAACCAGATGCGCTGGTGGAAGGTGATCGGACTCGCCGGGCTCGCCGGAGTGGCGGCCACCGGGGTGGTGACGGCCCGCGCCGAGCGCAGGCGCCGGGCCTACACCCCCGACGAGATCCGCGCCCGCCTGCACGAGCGCGCCACGCAGGCAGGCGCGGAGCGGCCGCGGTAGGGCCCTCAGAGGTTCGCGGTGGCGGCCACCAGGTGGTCGGCGAAGCGCTCGCGCGCGGCCGCGGCCCGCGTCGGGACGTGCTCGGTCGGGACCTCCACCGGCGGGTAGCCGCGCAGGATCCGCTTGGCGACGGTCGCCTTGTGCACCTCGTCGGGACCGTCGTAGATGCGGGCGGCGCGGGCGGCCCGGTACATCTGCTCCAGCGGCAGGTCGCCGGAGAAGCCGAGCGAGCCGTGCACCTGGATCGCGCGGTCGATCACGTCGTGGAGCACCTTCGCGCCCCAGTACTTGATCATCCCGATCTCCAGCCGGGCGTTCGACGCGCCGACCTGGTCCATCGTCCACGCCGCGTGCAGCGTGAGCAGGCGGGCGGCCTGCATCTCCGCGGCGCTGGTGGCGACCCAGTCCTGCACCATCTGCTTGTCCGCCAGCGCGGAACCGTGAGTGTGGCGGCTCACCGCGCGCTCGCAGAGCATGTCGAAGGCCCTCCTCGACTGCCCCAGCCAGCGCATCGCGTGGTGGATCCGACCCGGACCCAGGCGCTGCTGCGCGAGGCGGAAGCCGTCGCCGGGGTTGCCGACCAGGTTCTCCCGCGGCACCCGCACGCCGTCGTAGAGCACCTCCGCGTGACCGCCGTAGAGCTCGGGGCTGTGGGACGGGTGGTCCATGACCGGGATGTCGCGCACGATCGTCACGCCGGGCGTCGCCACCGGCACGATGATCATGGAGCTGCCCTGGTACGGCGAGACGTCCGGATCGGTCACGCACATGACGATCAGGAAGTCGGCGATCGACGCGTTGGACGAGAACCACTTGTGGCCGTCGATCACGTAGTCGTCACCGTCGAGTACCGCTCTCGTCGAGAGGAGCGTCGGGTCGGCACCCGCGCCGGGCTCGGTCATCGAGAAGCAGCTGCGCAGCTCACCGCGCAGCAGCGGGTGCATCCAGCGCTCCTGTTGCTCGGGCGAACCGCCGATGGCGAGCAGCTCCGCGTTGCCCGAGTCCGGGGCCTGGTTGCCGAAGACGCCGGGCGCGTAGCGGCACTGGCCGAGGATCTCGTGCATGAGCCCCAGCCGCACCTGCCCGAAGCCGCCGCCACCCAGCTCCGGCGGCAGGTGCGAGGCCCACAGCCCGCGCTCCTTGACCCGTTCGGTGAGCGGTGCGGTGATCCGGGCGAACGTCGGACGGTCCAGGTCGAGCGTCTCCAGCGGGATGATCTCGTCGCGGACGAACCCCCGCATCCACGCCAGCTGTGCCTCGAACTCCGGTTCGGTGGAGAAGTCCCATGCCATGGCTGCCACCGTGGCACGACCCGGGGATGCGCGCGAGGGCCCCGGCGGGGGATGCTCGGTCCGTGGACCTCTCCTTCGAGCCGCTCACCCCGGTGTCCTTCCTCGACCGCGCCGTCGCGGCCCACGGCGACCGTACCGCCGTCGTCGACGGCGAGCACCGCTGGACCTACACCGAGCTGCACGACCGATGCCGCAGGCTGGCCGGCGCGCTGCTGCCGCTCGTGCAGGGCCGTCCGGTCGCGGTGCTGGCGCCGAACACCCACGTGCTGCTGGAGGCGAACTACGGGGTGCCGTGGGCGGGGGTGCCGCTGGTCGCGGTGAACACCCGGCTCTCGGCGGGCGATGTGGCCTACATCCTGGAGCACTGTGGGGCGTCGGTGCTGGTGCACGACCCGGTGTTCGACGCGCTGGTCGCCGACGCGTTGTCCCGGATGGCCGCGCCGCCGACGGTGATCAGGGCGGGAAAGGAGTACGAGGCGCTGCTGGCCGGGGCCGAGCCGACGGCGGTCACCGTCGACGACGAGCGCGCCCTGCTCTCGATCAACTACACGTCCGGCACCACGGGGAGGCCCAAGGGCGTGATGTACCACCACCGCGGCGCGTACCTGCAGGCCTTGGCGATGGTCGGGCATACCGGGCTGTCCCCGAGCGCGGTACACCTGTGGACGTTGCCGATGTTCCACTGCAACGGCTGGTGCTTCCCGTGGGCGGTCACCGCGGCCGGGGCCACGCACGTCTGCCTGCCGAAGGTGGAGCCGACGGAGGTGTGGCGGCTGATCCGGACCGAGGGCGTCACCCATCTGAACGGGGCGCCGACGGTGCTGTCGATGCTGGCCTACGCGCCGGAGGCGGCGCCGCTGGAGGGCCCGCCGGTCAAGGTGGCCACCGGTGGCGCTCCGCCGAGCCCGGCGATCCTGCGCCGGATGGAGGAGCTGGGCTTCGACGTCACGCACCTCTACGGGCTGACCGAGACGTTCGGCCCGGCGATGATCTGCGACTGGCGCCCGGAGTGGAACGGCCTCGACGCGGCGGAGCAGGCGCGGCTCAAGGCCCGCCAGGGCGTGGGGAACATGATCGCCTGTGCGGTGCGGGTGGTCGCGGAGAACGGTGTGGACGTGCCCCGTGACGGCACGGCGGTGGGGGAGATCGCGTTGCGGGGCAACAACGTGATGCTCGGGTATCTGAATGA